>DAOUPQ010000083.1 GCA_030626085.1 Flavobacteriia bacterium | reverse complement strand
GTATATTATCCTGAATTTGAGCAAAAAGAAATTGACTTGAGCTTAAAGCGGATGTATAATATTTTGCATGGTGATGGTACCGAAGATGTTTTAGAATATTTGATAGTGGATGAAATTGACTATTGTACATTTGGTAATTCTAAACCTTTTAGAGTAAAGATTAGAAATATTTTAAATGATAATTACGCCTATATTTATGTTAAAAAGGCTGATGCTTCTCGTGTTTATGGTTTGGAATTTGAAGATATTTTGTCTCCAAACCGCATCCATTTTTTAATTTATAAAGACACTTTAATTGAAGAACATGTTATGGGAATTCCCGGTGATATGTTTATGGAGGAAGATTTAAAAGATCTTCCAAAAGTTGAGAAACAGCGCTTGTCAAAAGAATTTGTCAAATTTAACGAAAGGTCAACTTTGAGGTTACTTGGTGATATGAGAGCTTATAATTATGTGATCGTTCCTACTTATGATTTTGACCAGGTGCAATACAGAATCAGGGCAATGGATTTTGATCAGCAGAGTTATGAAGGTAACTTAAAAGTTTACCGTCCTCAATTTTTTAAAGATAATTTACCTTTTGTGAAAATGGTTCAGGAAAGTTTAGGAGAAAAATCTATTGAACAGTATAAAAAAGAGGAAAGATCGGCATTGGCAAAACGATTAAAAAGTTCACATAGTAGAATTAATTTGCTTATGGAATGTATGAAAAATGACCATATTTCTACCAGAGAAAATATAGAAAATCTAAAGCATGATCTTATAGAATATACACATGATAAAAACTTTAAAAATTGTAGATCAATGGGTGAAATTTTACAGGTTGCCTTCGATTTTGTTGTCCGTAATTATGAAAGTGGGAATGTATATATTATTAAATAATTTAAAAATTTATAAAAAAAAATATAATTCAGAATCAATCCAAATATTCACCAATATCAAAATCATCTTCGTCATCCTCATCAAGATCAAATTCTTCACTTTTAAATTTTTTTTCAGGAACATTATTTGGAACATCACCTAAAGAAAATAATAAATATGGTAGTTCATTATCGCTTTCTTTTTCATTTATTTCTATGAGTTCTACAAAAAATGACCACATGAAAATAAAATCATAAACATAGATCAATTTGTCATTAGCCTTAGTAAGGACTTCTTTAATTGGTATATCAAGCATTTGCGTGACTTCGCCTGGAGTTTCACTCATATCAAAAAGAGGAAATTCTTCACCTTGATTCCATTCTTCATCAGAAAGGTAAAAAGAAGCCATTTCGCTTCCGTTAAATCCAAAAGCATTGGTTATGGCATTGTGAAGATCTTCTAAAGTATCGTTTTTTAGAATGGCAATATCTCTAATTACATTATCTTCAACATCTAAAATAATTCTAATTTTATAAACCATTTTTTATTTTTAACAGGCAGTGCAAAATTACTATATAAAAACTAAATAAGTAGTTAAAATATAACTATAAATCGTTTCTTTTTTTACTTTTACGTCTTTAATAATTATGTGATGGAAAGAAATGAAATATTATCAAAATTAAATTTTGCATCAAAAAATACACTAATGGAAACATTAGATATTCAATATACCGAAATTGGAGAAAATTTCTTGGTTGCTACAATGCCTGTAAATGAAAGCGTATATCAACCTATGGGTCTATTACATGGTGGTGCAACGGTGGCTTTGGCCGAAAGTGTTGGTAGTGCAGCTTCACATATATTTTTAAACGATAATAATTTTGAAATCAGAGGTATAGAAATATCAGCCAATCATATAAAAAGCAAAAGAGAAGGAATCGTTACTGCAACAGCTAAATATATTCATAAGGGTAAAACAACTCATTTATGGGAAATAAGGATCACAGATGAAAATGGGGATTTGATTTCTTTATGCAAGCTCACCAATATCATTTTACCAAAGAAAACTATTTAATGGTTAAAAAAAAGCATTGGATAAAGCGTGTTTTAAAGATTTCAGTAATCTTATTTACATTAATTTTTATAGTCTTTTTAATTACAATTTACCAGTTCTCTAAACCAAAATCCGATAAATTTATCTTCAATAAATTTCAAGACTTACCTTTTCAGCCTACAATTACTTATTCAAATTTTGAAGAACATGAAGTAAGGTTGATCTCTATGCAAAAAGAAATAGATACGATTTTATCAACGTTGGTTTTTATACATGGTTCTCCGGGTTCAGCTATGGATTTTAAAGAATATCTATCTGATTCAATAATGAATAAAAAAGCAAATATGATTGCTTATGATAGAATAGGTTATAGTATACAAAAACATGAAAACGTATTAAATAATATTGATAAGGAAGTGGCTGTATTACACAAAGTGATTGAGCATTTGCCAGTTAAAAAAGTCATTCTAATCGGTTATTCTTATGGAGGAACTATAGTTATGGCAAATCCTGAAAATTATAGATCAAAAATTGTATTAGCGCCATCAGTAAAAGGTGAATATGAACCCTTGCATTGGATATTGAATTTTTATAAGTGGAAAATAACAAGACCATTAATACCTCGAATATTTAAAAATGCCGCTCAAGAAAAATTAACCCATATTACAGAATTGCCTACATATGAAAACAAGTGGACAAATAGTTCTTCACAAGTGCGTTCGATTCATGGTAGCTCAGATAAGATTGTTCCGTATAAAAATTCATTATATTTAAAAGAAATTTTTCAAGCGCAACAATTTTCTTTAAAAAAGATTGAAAAAGGAACTCATGCTTTGGTTTGGACTCATTTTGATTTGATCAAAAAAGAAATTTTAAAAACATTAGAAAAATAATTCAAATGATTTTAGATGAAATTTTATTAAAAATAGATATAGCTCATCAACAAAAAAAGCCTTTTGTTGTTTATAGAAAACCTAATGATGATTATCTTAACGCTTTGTTTCAAAACGATGATCGGTTATTTATTTCAGAAGATTATTTACAATCGGGTTTTGTTTTTGCTCCCTTTAATAACAAAGATAAAACTGTATTGATGCCTTTTAATCATTGTGAGTCTTTTGAATTTAAAATAACGGATAAACAAATAGATGTCAAAGAAAAAAAATCAGTAAATCATAAAATTGAGCTTTCAATAAAAAGCGATTCTGATAAACAAAAACATATTGAACTTGTTAAAAAAGGAATTAATTTTATTAAAAATGGGCGTGCTTTAAAAGTGGTTTTATCAAGAAGTGAAGAAGTTGTATCACAGAATTTAGAGATTACAAAAATATTTAAAAAATTAATCTATAAATATCCATCAGCTTTTATTTATGTTTGGTTTCATCCAAAGGTAGGATTATGGATGGGCGCAAGTCCAGAGACCTTATTAAAGATTAAAGGCAAACAATTTTCTACGATGGCATTGGCGGGTACACAGATTTTTGAAGGAAATACTGAAGTTATTTGGGAGGAAAAAGAAAGACAAGAACAACAATTTGTTACCGATTTTATTATATCAAAACTCGACAGGAAGGATCTTAAAATTGGCATACCTTTTACCTTAAAAGCAGGAAATTTATTACATATTTGCACTAAAATTAAAGGTTACATTTTAAAAAATGAAGCACTTGAAAATCTAATTGAAAGCTTGTATCCAACCCCTGCAGTTTGTGGTTTGCCTAAAGAAGCCGCTAAGGATTTTATTTTGGAAAATGAGGAATATGATCGAGAATTTTATGCTGGATTTTTGGGAGAATTGAATAAAATTTCTAGCGGAAACGAAATTGCTACCAAAACTAATTTATATGTAAATCTGCGTTGTATGCAAATGATAGGTCATAAAATATATTTATATATTGGAGGTGGAATTACAAAAGATAGTGATCCTGAAAATGAATGGAAAGAAACTGTCGCAAAAAGTGAGGTAATGAAAAAGGTTTTATGATCACATACTTTTTTCTACCTTATCAACCAGTTCCATTAGTTCTTTAATTCGTTTTTCTTTTTGTGGTTGTCGGTTTTTCTTTGCAAAATCTGTATGATATTGATGTGCTTCTAAAAAATTTATTTGAATTTTATTCCATTCATTAACATCATTAACAACTGAAAATGATTGAAGTTCCTTAAAAAGTTGATCGCTTATAGGGTAATAATCACCTCTTCCTAAATAGTCTAAATCTGCATCGCAAATAAGTTTTTCTAAATAATTTTGTGGAGTTTGTGGTATGCGAGTTGCCATAATTAGTCCTTTTACAACCTTTATATCTTTATCTGAAAATCCATATTCCAACATATATTTTTCAACTATTTCACAGCCTAGTTTTTCATGTTCAATATTTGAGATTGTAAAACCAATATCATGATACAAAGTACCTATACGAAGAAGTTTTGCATTGTAAGAAACAATTTTTTCACGTTTAATAAATTGATTGATTACGCTAAGTACGTCATAGGTGTGATGAGCTCCATGGTAGTATAACTTTTTCGATAATTTTGAATTTAGAATCTCAAAAGCTTTTTTTCGTATTTTAATATATCCTTTCATCTAATAAATATAATAACGTAATTATTTAAAAGTTTATTATCCCAAATACAATCATTAAAATTATAAGAATAAAGCTTAAGCCAAAATAACCTATTGATTTATTAACACTTTTAAATTTTTGATCAATTATTATACTCTCCACATGTATTTGCTCACTTAACTGTATAAAAAGTTCTTTATCGTTACCACAAACTTTTATCAATTTTTTACTGAACTCCTTGATATCACCAAAACTATTAGCTGCATTTCTAAAGAAAAAAACATTTTTATCATACTTTATTTCAATTCGAGGTCTAAAACATTTAAAACAATAATATATAGATATTAAGACACTTATTATCCACAATATAGACAAGATTATTAAGGGTATGTTATCTTCAAAGAAAGGATGAAAATAGTCTATTCTATCAGCAAAAAGGCCTATAATAAGGCTATGAAAAGAGAATATAATACCAGCCTTAAGTTCGGAAGCTCTAATTAGTTTCTCTAATCTTTCTAATTGTTCCCAATAATTATTAGGATCTTGTTGTATCATTGTTTTTAAAGCTTTATTTAAGATAAATATAATAAAAAAATTAAACTTCAGTTTTCTTAAGTCCATTTACAAAATACATTTTCATCATCCCTTTATTTTTTACAGGTACCTGGCCTCTATATTCACAATCATATTTGTCTTTGATTAATTTATAAGTGTATTCTGAAACATTTATTTTACCTGGTAATGAGTTACATTCCATACGAGAAGCAACATTAACTGTATCGCCCCATATATCATAAGCAAATTTCTTGGTACCTACAACTCCTGCAACCACCGGGCCGGTATTAATTCCAATACGTATTTCAAAAGTTTTAATTTTTTTACTATCCAATTTTTTTGATTCTTCTATAAATTCAGCAATTTCAAAAGCGGCTTGAATTATTTTTTCAGTATGATCCGTAGTTGGAAAGGGTAAACCACCTGCACACATATATGCATCACCAATTGTTTTGATCTTTTCAAGATTATATTTTTCAATTATTTCATCAAATTTCGAAAAATAGAAATCTACACTTTTTACCAGATCTTCCGGGGTTAGATCTTGAGAAAAACGTGTAAACTCAATAAAATCAGTGAACATAACACTTACAGAATTAAATTTTTTTGCTTTTACTTTCCCACTTTGTTTTAATTCTTGAGCCGTTTCTTCCGGTAAAATATTAAGTAATAATTTTTCTGATTTATGGGTTTCTTCTTGAATGAGGTGATTGGTTTTTTTTATAAATCTATACCTTTTTATAGCTCCTACGGCTAATAATAAAATAAAAAAAGCTGTTGCAAATGAAATATAGGTCAAGGTTTTATTTCTTTTGTCTTTTAATTCATTTATCATTGCTTCTTTTTCTAAGAATAATACTTTGTCTTGTTCTATTTGGACTTCAAAATTTGTACGCTGATCAGCCATTTGTAGAACTGTTACGATATTAGTGATACTATCTCTGTAAGCTATATGATCTTTATAATATTTATAAGACTCCTGTAGGTTTTCATCTAATTGATAAATCTCTGAAAGTTTTAGATTTGATTCACTTATATTTTTTTTTAACCCATATTTATGAGCAATTTCTAAACTTCTATGGGTATAGTTCAAGGCACTAACCAAATCATTTTGTTCTATAGAAATATCTGCCATATAAATAAGAAAATCAGAAATAGGCGGATAATTCTTTATTTCCTCAAGAATCCTTATGGCTTCATTGATGTTTTCTTTTGCCAAGACATAATTTTCCTGTTCAGCATATATCAGACCAAGACTGCCCAGATTATATGCAGAGCCAATTAAGTCATTAATTTTTTTAAAAATTATACTTGACTCTTTAAAATAAACTTTTGCAGAATCATATTTTTTGCTATTTACATATTCATCACCTGCATTATAGAGAGCAGTTGCAATAGCATGTGAGTCATTTACTTTTCTTAGAATATCGATCGCGTTATTATAATATTTGATAGAATTGTAATGATTTCCTATTTCTGAATAAACATCGCCAATGGTAATATATGCTGTACCTAAATTTTCAATTTGATTTTTTTTAATAGTAATTTGAGCCGCTTTAATATGACTCTTTAAAGCATTACTATAGTCGCCCTTATTTCTTAGTGCAGTACCTTGCATTGAATAAGCAAACCACAAATAATTGGTGGAGTCTAATTTTGTCGCTAAATGTATAAGTTTAGTACTATAAATTAGTTGTTTTTCAGGATCTATATGGTTTTTAGCTAGCCCATTAAGAATTTTTAATTGATCTTGTTCTTTATAGTTACCTGAATCATATATCAATTCCAAACTATCTGCTTTTTTTTGATCCTGAGAATAGATCAGGGAGTAAAAAAGTAAAAAAAAGCCCAGTATTAGAAAGGCATTATTTTTAAAATTGATCAATTTGGAATATGGTTTTTTCATTAGTATAAAAAAGATTAAAGAATATAAACTAAACTACTCTTGTACCTGAAGTTTTGGGTCAATATGATATTGTTTATTTTCGTCATTTACAGTAAAGAATATTTTATATTTAAAAAGTGAGTCTTTTTTTGTACTATATTTCAATTTACCACTAACTTTTTCCTTTCCTTTCAATTCATCTTTATCAAATACTTTGGATCCTTTTATATGTTTTATCATTGTAATATTTACTTCACCTTCGGATGGAGGAATAGCAGCCCCTACCCAGGTTATATTATCTCCAACTTTTGCTTTAACTAGATATTCTTTATTTGAAATACTATCTGGCTGTCCAAAATTACAAGTTGTTGAAGTATTACTTTGTTTAACATTATCTGTATCAACATAAAGTGTAATGGTAATATCTTTTTTATCATCTGCGCAGGAGTTAAAGCTAAATGAAAATAATAAAATAGCAATTAAAATTAAAAATTTATTAGTTGTTTTCATAATTATTGTTTTTAATGACAAGGTTATTATATATAAGATAATCAAAATATTTAAGAAAAATGTTGGTTTTAGCTTAAAATTAAGTTATAAATTGTTCATTAGATGAATTTTATACATTTATTTGACTTGTTTTCGTTATTATTTTTACCTCTTTCTCTTTTATACCATTTACAAAATACATTTTCATCAATCCTTTATTTTTAACGTGAATTTCACCTCTGTATTCGCAGTCATATTTATCTTTGATCAAATCATATGTAGATTCTGAAATATTAATTTTTCCCGATATTGATGCAGACTCCATTCGTGAAGCTATGTTAACTGTATCTCCCCAGATATCATATGCGAATTTCTTTATCCCGACTACACCTGCAATCACCGGTCCCGTATTAATTCCAATTCGTATCTCGAAACTTTTAATACTTTTATCTTCCAAATTTTTTGATTCTTCTATAAATTCATTTATTTCAAAAGCTGCTTGAAGCATTTTATCAGCATGATCAACAGTAGGAAAGGGTAAACCACCAGCGCACATATACGCATCACCAATTGTTTTGATCTTTTCAAGGTCATATTTTTCTATTATTCTGTCAAATTTAGAAAAATAGAAATCAACACTTTTTACCAATTCTTCCGGTGATAAATTATGAGATATATTTGTAAACTCTTTAAAATCAGTAAACATTACACTTACTGAACCAAATTGTTTTGC
>DAOUPQ010000123.1 GCA_030626085.1 Flavobacteriia bacterium | reverse complement strand
TTTATGGCTAAATTGTCATAAGAAAGTTCTGGTACCAAAGCCGGTAACACATATTTAATTGAATAACTTCCTTTCATTTCAGGTGTATAATACCATTTCTGTTGAAACGGAATCATCAAGTCTTTTAATCGAGAAATAATGTTTGTGAGTTGATTTGTATATTCAGGAAACTGATTTATCAAATCATTTAATTTTCCTCTTTCAAAACTGATATTATATACTAAAACATCACCTGTTGTGCCACACTCTGCAATCAATTGTTTTACAAAGTCAATTCTTGGGTCAATATCTGGGTCAGCTTCAGCCAAATATTCAAAATGGGTTAATTTTCCTCCAATGGATTCTTGCACATGTAAAGAATATTGAAATACTAACTGTTGATAGGGTCTGCTTTGATCATAAACTGGAACAGCTGATCCCATAGTTTCAAAATCTAAATAATACAATGGATAATTAAGCTTATTTAAAAAAGTATTAATTTCTTCTTTGTTTATATATGTCTCACTAGATACTTCACTGGTTATTTGTAAAGTTTGATTTGCGTTAAAGTCCTGAGTTTCTAAATTTATTTGGCCTAAAGTGATGACACCATTTTTATATAAATCAAACATTTTGCCTTTTCTTAACCTGGAAATATTAAAAACGGAATATTTCGGTATATGTTTCCAACAAGTTCCCATAAAATCACAATCGTAAGGGTTCAAACAATACTCACCAATGTCAATATTGGGTTCTGCATTTTTGGCAAGAACTTTCTTAAATTGAAGTATTTGATTGGGTATTTTAGCAAGAGGATTTTTTATTTCGGCTAAAACAGATTCTATGGAAAATAATTCGTTGATATTAAGATCTCCATTTTTAACATACTGATTATTGATATAAACTATAGAAATATCTTTTAAGGCAATTCCGGCATTAGTTAGAATATAGTACTGAATAGCAGCATCATCGATATAAGTTTCTGAAACACTTGTAGAGCTTTTTACTTCATAGGCTTTCCAACCTTCATCATCTTTTACCAAAATATCTAAAGCGGCATAAACACCATCAAATTGAAAGGCAGCTTCATAAATAATAGTAGCTCCTTGCTCTATCAATTTTTGCGTATTTGTTATCCCTTTTTCTATTTCCCAATAATTCTCGGTACTAGCATCTACACCACCGGGAAATAAGTCTTGAGCTAATATACCAACATTAGTACCCTGGCTAAATATTGCTTCTTGCTGCGGCGTGGTTTTATCTTTTAGTTTATAGCGATTTTTATATAACCATAATGATTTTTCACATTTTAGGCCCCTTAAAAAAGTAGATTTGGATAGGATGTGTTTTTGCATATTACAATTGAATTTCAATTAACTTTGAAACCTAGGTAAATGTACAAAGAATAATATTTTAATGTACTTTTGAATTTTAAGTTTTAAAAATATGAAAGATCAAAATCAAATAGAAATTTATCAGGATATAGATTCCGGAATAAGTATTGACGTAAAAGTCGAAAGTGATTCGCTTTGGTTAGATCAATTTCAACTTGCCGATTTATTTGATACTGATAGAACGTCTATTGGTAGACATATTAGAAATATATACAAAAATGAAGAACTTTTAGAAAAGGCAACATGTGCAAAAATTGCACAAGTTCAAAAAGAAGGGAGTAGAACTGTAAAAAGATCTATTAAATTCTACAATTTAGATGTCATTTTATCGGTTGGTTATCGAGTAAATTCCAAAAAAGGTACAATATTCAGAAAATGGGCAAATTCAATTTTAAATAAGTATTTGATAAAAGGATATGCAATTAATGAGAAACGCCTTCAGGAAAAAGTAGAACAATTTGAAGAGCTTAAAAAAATAGTTCATTTACAAGAAAAAGTTATTTCAGAGTATCAATTAGATACCGATGAAGCAAAAGGTTTGATCAAAGTGATAAATGATTATACTCTCGCTTTGGAGATGCTGGATGATTACGACTTTCAACGTTTACAAATTCCAAATAAAGGAGTAAATGAATTATTTAAAATTAATTATAACGAAGCTCGTAAGGCTATAAATCAATTGGGTATACAAACACATTTTGAGGGATTATTTGGAAGAGAAAAAGATGATTCATTTAAAGGATCGTTAGAAAATATTTATCAAACTTTTGATGGAATAGATCTTTATCCTACAACCGAAGAAAAGGCCGCACATTTGCTTTATTTTGTAGTGAAAAATCATTCTTTCTCTGACGGTAACAAGCGAATTGCAGCATTTCTTTTTATATGGTTTTTAGAAAGAAATAATTTACTTTACACTAAATATGGCTCGAAAAGATTAGCTGATAATACACTTGTAGCTCTAACTTTAATGATAGCCGAAAGTCACCCTGGGGATAAGGATATGATGATCAAGGTAATTGTAAATATTATTTTAAAAGAACCAATGAATTAAACAAGAATCAATTATTTAGTTGGTGAAACCAGCTTTTTAGGTTTGTATCACATTTGTAATAAGTTTGTGATACATTTTGTGTCACAGTTGTTTTATAGAAATATACTTTATAGTTGAGATTTGATTATTAAACTATATGAAGCAACTTTCCACTAGTATTATTAAAGACGTACTACAAAATACTCTTACCGGTTGCAACCGGTAAAATAATACAATATTTCAACAACTTCTCAGTGTTTATAAGGGTTTGTAATTTTTAAATTACACTTTTTACTTGCCGGTTGCAACCGGATTTTGTGATTGTATTACAATTGTAATACAAATGTAATACGATCGTACTACAGCTTGTGACACATAAAAGAACGTGATTAAAATATAGAACTATGTATACAAAAATCACTTGTTTGTATTCAAACAATATGTTATAGTATTATTTATATCAGCCGGTTGCTAAAATCAGCAACCGGCTAGAAAAGTGATTGAAACCATGTAAACAAAACAACTTTTTTGTATAAAAAAGGCAGAAAAGCCGGTTGCAACCAGCTCATAATTAATTTGATTTTAGAATACAGATAATTATAATCTGGAAAAAGATTTTGAAAATTTGTTAGATGAATTTTTTAAAAATTTTAACAATAATGATTAATCCAAAAGAACATGAAAAAAACATTAATACTGGAAATATCCTGATGATAATATTATCAAAACTATCAAATATAAACCTGGCATAAATATTCTCATGATTTTATTATTTAGGTTAGTATTCTTTTTTTAATAAATATTCAATTTTTAGGTTACTCCGTTGTATCATTACAATTTACGAATTTATCCTAAATAATTTTGAGGTATCAATAGTTTTATCATCTACCTGTCTTTGAAATAGTTCTTAATAGAATGTAATCAAAAAAACCAATTATTAATCCCCGGTTAAGTTATAGGTTAAACTTAGCATAAAATAATTACCCAATACTTCCTGATGAACTTCTTCAAAATAATTATCCGTACTAGTTCTTATTATTCCAATATTTTTATTTAAAATATCTAGTGCTGTCAGCATAAAATTTAAACTTTTCGACTTTAATATTGAATAGGATATTGAAGCATTCCAGATCGGAACAGATTGATCTGTTCCAAAATTACTATCTGTATAAATATCATATTTAAATTGTGAATTTAAATTTAATCTATCCGTAATATTCCAATCCACTTTGGTATAATAGGTTTGTTGTAAATAATCTCTATCTGAATTATTACCTGAAGAAAATGCAGTGTAATTCTTATTCCAGGATGCGCCAATTATTGCATCAATTTTTTCTTTTTTATTATTTTCTAATGAAATATCTAGTGTGCCGTTTTTAGACTGTGTTTCATTAGGGTTGGTATTGATGATAGATAAATATTCACTATAGCCTCCTCTAAAAGAAATATTATACCTTAAACCCAATGATTTTAACCTTTTACCTAATTTGATATTAAAGTTAACATTGTTCTTATCTCCAAAATTTTCATAAGTGCTTGTCCGAATACCTAATTCATTCGTTGATTCTGAATTAACAATACTATTGTTTATATATCTATAGCTTAAACGAGAAAAGATATTAAAACCTGAAGTGAAATTATGGTTGGTATACATGGCAGAAACCGAATAATTATTTTCCGGAGTTAAGTCGGGGTTTCCCTGACGGATATATAATGAGTTGAAATCATTTACAACCGGAGCAAGCTGAGATAAACTTGGTAATCTAACTGATTTTCTCAAATTTAAATTCAAAAACTTTCCTCTTTTCGGACGATATCTCACATTTATTTCAGGATTAAAATTTGTATATCTATTATTGTAATCCTCTTCATTTTCTAAACCGAAGTTTTGTGCCTGATCAGCGAACTTAGAACCAGCAGAAAAAGTGAACTTTTTATTATCATATTTATAAAACACTCCTCCGATCAGATCTGTATTCTTATAATATTGATCATAAATCAATGGAGGTTGAATAATGTTATTTTCATATTTTAACTGATTAACATTATCATCTGATGATACATACCTAACATTACCTTTAATTTCTAAAAAATGATCTTTAGTTAAAGGCTCTGTATAATTTATATTTAAACCTACATTCAAATTTTTGATTTCCTGATCTCTTTTTCCCTCTTCAATAATTTCATAGGTATTATCAGGATCAGCAATATTAAATCTGTTTATTTGATCATTATTACTGAAATTATTGTTTTTAGAAGCATCAAAATTTCCTGAAATAGAAATATTTCTTTTACTTTTTTTATTAAATCTTTTGGTATACTGCATGGATACATTAGCCGAATTATTTTTACTTTCATTATTTGTCTTGCCTATACTTTGAAGATCCAGTTCGCCTTCACCATTATACTTATCCAATGTGTTGATACTATTCCCATTGTTATTATTGGCATATATACTACCATTTATATATAAAGAGCTTAGTTTACAGGATGTGTCTTTATAACTAAAAATTAAGTTGTGCGTGTTAGAAATACTTTCATTACTGCTTTTGCTTTCAGAATTTATTTCAAGATCTCCAATAAACTCGGTTCTATTGATCAATATATCACCGGATGTTGCATTGGTATAATTATAAAAATAGTCGGCATTTACATTTTGATCTTCTTTTAATTCATAACCTAAATTTAAACCTCCTATTCCGGTTGTTAAAAAACCGGGAGGTCCGCCCGAACCTATTCCACCAGTATTAAATGATATTAATTCTGAAATATCTGAACCAGAACTATTCACATTATTATACTTCCCAATAACCGATGCCTGTATTTTTGGTGTAAACCGATTGTAATTCAAACCAGTCAAATACCGATCATCTGTTCCGTATCCTCCCTGAAATTTACCAAAATCGTTTATTTTTTTATCCTCTTTTAATTCTAAATTGATTACTTTTTTACGTTCTGAATCACTGATACCGGTAACCCTTGCTTTTTCACTTTTTTCGTCAATAACCTCTACTCGTTTTACAATATCTGCCGATAGGTTTTTAGAAGCAATGGCAGGGTCTCCACTAAAAAATTCTTTGCCATCAACATAAATTTTTGTCACTTCTTCACCCTGTGCGGTAATTTTACCTGAAGCATCTACTTCTATACCTGGTAATTTTTTTAACAGATCTTCAACGGTATCATCAATCCTGACTTTAAAAGCTTTTGTATTATAG
>DAOUPQ010000097.1 GCA_030626085.1 Flavobacteriia bacterium | reverse complement strand
ATTCATCTTCAAAATTCAAATTTTTAGAGAAATCAGGGTAATTTTCTGAAACTTTAAATTTATCATTTTTTGATATATATCTTTTATAGGCTTCATAATCATGCATTTTATTAGCCCATCCATATATAATATCACCTTCTTCTAAATTTTTCAAAGTACCATCCAGATCTTTTCGTTCTTTTAAATATGTGAGTTGTAAATTTTTTACAGAATCCATTTTGCGCACAAAGTCTGCTTCATCTAATGCCCCTAAATTTCTATAAGACAAGAATTTATTAAGGTCTTCTTCTTTTAAGAATTTTTGAGCTAAGTAATTATTATCATAACTACCTTCTCCTGAATATTTAATAGACTCATCAAATTGTTTTGGATCTAGAGAAAGATTAATATTATAACCTGGTTTTAAATATATTTTAGATTGTTCTTTACCATACTTAAATGTATAAAAACCAGATTTTACATTATTAATTGTGTCTAAAAATGTACTATCCTTATTTACAATAATATCGTCAAATATTTTATTGGAATTCCATAAAGAAATTTTTCCTTCAGTTAAATTTTCAATTTTACCACTAAAAACAGCGTAATCAACAGGTTTTACTTCTTGTTTTGAGCAAGAAAAGAGCGTAATGACAAATAGTACAAGGACTAATTTTTTCATAAAGTTTTGATTTTTTAGTTATAGTCGTCTAATATACTATTTATTATGTTTTTAACTGAAACGGATGATTTTTTAACAAATTATTTACATTTGAAAAAAATATTTGAAACATATTATTTTCTTTAAAAAATAAGTAATTTGCACAAAAAATAAGACAAATGAATTCTACACATACAATTTCTAACAAACAACTGGATTTATATGTTATTCAAGACATAATAATTGCGAATAAAATAATTGATTTATCTGAAGAATCTCAAGGTAAAATCGAGAAATGTCGATTGTATTTAGATGAAAAAATGAAAGAAAATAAAGAACCGATCTATGGAATTAATACAGGTTTCGGTTCTTTATATGATGTTAAGATCAGTAATAAAAATTTAACTAAACTACAAGAAAATTTGGTAATGTCGCATGCTTGTGGAACCGGAGAAGAAGTTCCAAAGGAAATTATTAAATTAATGTTATTATTTAAAATACAATCTCTAAGTTATGGATATTCAGGAGTTCAATTAAAAACAATAAATAGATTAATTGATTTTTATAACAATGATATCTTTCCTTTGGTTTATACTCAGGGTTCTTTAGGCGCTTCCGGAGATTTGGCTCCTTTAGCTCACTTAGCCTTGCCTTTAATTGGTAAAGGAGAAGTTTATTACAAAGGTAAAAAATATAGTGGAGATGAGATCTTAAAGAAGTTTAACTGGGAGAAAATTAAATTGAAATCTAAAGAAGGGCTTGCACTATTGAACGGAACTCAATTTATGAGTGCCTATGGAATTCACATGATCTTAAAATCTTATAAATTAAATTATTTGGCTGATCTGATCGGTACACTTTCTTTAGAAGCTTATGATGGTAATATTTCTCCTTTTGATGAATTGATCCATTTTATCAGACCGCATAACGGGCAAATAAAAACAGCTAAGCGAATTAAAGAATTTTTAGTTGACAGTGAGTTGATCGCTCAAGAAAAGCAGCATGTACAAGATCCATATTCATTTAGATGCATGCCACAAGTGCACGGCGCCAGTAAAGATGCTTTAAAATATGTTGAAAAAACCATGCTTATCGAAATAAATTCAGTAACTGATAATCCAAATATTTTTGTAGATGACGATAAAATTATATCGGGTGGAAATTTTCATGGGCAACCCTTGGCATTGGCATTAGATTTTTTAGGAATTGCTATTGCTGAACTGGGTAGTATTTCTGAACGAAGGACTTATCAACTCATCTCAGGTTCACGTAATTTACCACCATTTTTGGTTAAAAACCCAGGACTAAACAGTGGGTTTATGATACCTCAATATACTGCAGCAAGTATTATTAGTCAGAATAAACAGTTGGCAACTCCGGCCTCTACAGATTCAATTGTTTCGAGTAACGGACAAGAAGATCACGTTAGTATGGGAGCCAATGCAGCAACAAAGACTAAAAGAATAATTGATAATGTTTGTACAATTTTGGCAATAGAATTGATGAATGCTTCTCAGGGGCTTTATTTTAGGTCACCTGTAAAGACTTCACCTTTCTTGCAATCATTTATTGAGACTTATAGAAAAGAAATACCTTTTATTGAAGATGATAAAGTAATGCGCGATGAGATCATTAAATCTGAAAAATTTATTCACTATTTAATTATTGAAAGCGAAGAGTTATTTGGTTAAATGGTAATGCTAAAATGTAATGATGGTGTAATGTGTTAATAGAGTGATACTTGTAAAAAATAACCTATAAAATTTTATTATGAATATATTGGTTGTTCCTGATAAATTTAAAGATTCACTTCCTGCGAAAGGCGCTATTAATGCAATAACAAAAGGTATTCAAAAGCACAATATAGATCATAATATATTTTCAATATTGGCCTCTGATGGTGGAGATGGATTTTTAGATGCAATTCTTCAGGTGTATCCCAATATGCAAACTATTAAAACAAATACCGTTAATGCATTAGGCGATCCAATTATTTCAAATTATTTATTGGATAAGCAAAATAAGGTTGCTTATATAGAATTGGCGCAAAGTTCAGGATTAACCTCATTGGCGGCAGATAAAAGAGATTGTAATATTACATCAACTTATGGAACAGGATTGCAAATTAAACACGCTATAAATAAAGGGGCAAAAAAGGTCTTTATTGGAATAGGGGGTAGTGCTACGAATGATGGAGGAACAGGAATTGCACGTGCATTAGGAGTTCAATTTCTAAATAATGATCAAAAAGAAATATTTCCTCAAGGAAATTCATTAATTGATATTTTTAAAATAATTATTCCACAAAACAATATTAAATTTTATGCTATAAATGATGTAACAAATAAGTTATTAGGTAATAATGGTGCAACTTATACCTATGCAAAACAAAAAGGGGCAAGTAATGCAGATCTGCCAAAATTAGAATTAGGAATGAAAAATCTGTTTGATAAGACCAAAGATGTTTTACCTGATTTAGAAGATCTACCCGGTTTTGGAGCAGCAGGAGGAACAGGTTTTGGTTTAGCTACTTTTTTAAATGCAAAAATTATTCCCGGAATTGAGTTTATTTTTGACATGAACAATATTAATAAAATATTGGTAAACAATCATATAGATTTAATTATTACTGGCGAAGGAAAAATTGATGACCAAACTATAAATGGCAAATTTATTGTTGGTGTAAAAAATAAAGCAAAAAGACATAATATTCCTGTAATGGCAATTTGTGGTGTATGTCAATTAAAAGATTATACAATTGATGATCTTGGATTACAAGGTATTTATCCTATTAAGACTAAAGATATTTCTTCAGAAGAAAGCATTAAAAATGCTGCAAAACTGATAGAGGATAGAGTATATGAGATCTTAAAAAATTGGAAAGTTTAGCTGACCTTAACTGGCACAGTGAACACAAAATCTGCTATGAGGCATTAACAAGATCCTTCCCAAAGGAATTTCATTCTTACAACGTGCACATTTACCAAAATCAGCGTCATCAATATTTTGGTGTGCAATTTCTAAGCCTTTTAATTTGTTTTCGGCTTTACGTAAAGCATTTTCATTGATGCTTTTATTATTAATTGCATCCATTCTACTCACCCTTCCAATAGCACAATCAGGCGCGATAGGGGCGGTTAATTCTCTTAATTCAATAATTGACTTCTTTGTTTTTTCAATTTCTTGAATAATCTTTGTTTCAATAATATCTCTTTGAAATTTTGATTTGATCATCGTTTTTGTTCAAGATTAGTTTCTTTTAAAGGTAATATCTCTAAAAAGTAATAAACAATATTCCCAATGAAACCTACAAATACTAAAATTAGTATCCACATAATTTTTTTTGAGTTATCATTATTTGTATTGTTACTTGCGTGAATAACATAATAGATCATCAAAGCAATTTTGAGAATTAATGATAAGACCAAAAAAGGAAATATTCCTATAATTGATTTAAAAAAATCTAACGGAAATTCACCTGTATTACTCTCTAATTCAGGAATATGATTTATAAATATGGTAAAAAAACCTACTAAATATATAATAAAAAAAAGTATTGAAGAGAAGGTTAATATGCCGAGCCATATTTTTGTTGATTTTTTCATTAAAAAACACTTTATAATTGTTAATAAACAACTACAACAAAGATACATTACAAAATAAATTAATCAACAATTATAAATGCTTATTAAAAATTACCAAAGTTTATCTCTCATTTTAAATCAGTTTACTATTTTTGTTGCTCAATAAAAAGCGATAAAATGCCAACTACACAAGAATTAAAAGATTTTTCAACACAAGTAAGACGTGATATAGTAAGAATGGTACATGCCGTAAAATCAGGCCACCCGGGAGGATCTTTAGGATGTAATGAGTTTTTAACTGTACTTTATCAGGAAGTTATGGATTATTCGACTGATTTTTCTATGGATGGAGAAGGTGAAGATCTGTTCTTTTTATCAAACGGTCATATTTCACCTGCATTTTACAGTGTATTATCGAGAAGTGGATTTTTTCCGGTTGAAGAGTTGGTAACATTTAGAAAATTAGATACTCGTTTGCAAGGTCATCCAACTACACATGAAGGTTTGCCGGGCATTAGGATGTCGGCTGGCTCATTAGGACAAGGTTTGTCGGTTGCAATTGGAGCTGCTGAAGCTAAAAAGCTGAATGGAGATAAACATTTGATCTATAGTTTGCATGGAGACGGTGAATTAGATGAAGGTCAAATTTGGGAAGCTGCCATGTATGCGGCAGGAAAAAAAATTGATCGTTTAATTGCGACGGTTGATTATAATAAAAAACAAATTGACGGTTCAACTGATGATGTTATGCCTTTAGGGAATCTAAAAGCAAAATTTGAAGCTTTTGGCTGGATTGTTTTGGAAATTGAAAAAGGGAATGATATTGAAAGTATTATTTCCGGATTAAATAAAGCAAAATCTTTAACCGGTAATGGTAAACCAGTTTGTATCCTATTACATACCGAAATGGGTAATGGCATTGATTTTATGATGCATACGCACGCCTGGCATGGTAAAGCGCCTAACGATGAGCAATTAGCCTCAGCCTTAGCTCAAAATCCTGAAACTTTAGGGGATTATTAATGAAATCCTCTTTTTAAAAAGCTGAAGGGGTTAAAGATTATCAGAAATTAAATCATTTATTCATCTAACTTATTTAATATACTCTTTAAAAGTACCATCTTTATAAAAGATTACAATTCTTTCAATTGTTTTATCGGGATTTACAGTACTGGTTATAATGTCTTTTTCTACTTTAGTACTTTTAATAATTAAATCTTTATGATTTGAAAGGGTAGGAGCAGTTTGTGATTTTGGAAAATCACCTTTTCCATTTAATAACCAATACAATTCTACTTCGTCAAATTCACGAATTACTTTCATTATAAAATCCAGGCTTGGTTTATTTCTGCCGGAAAGCAAATGTGAAATACTTGAGCGCTGTACACCTATTTTTTCTGCAAAAGCAGCAGCAGATAAACTGTAGTATTCCATTATAATTTTAAGTCGTTTTGCAAAATCAAGAGTGTTTATCATTGTGAACTACATTAGTGTTTACAAATGTAGCATAAAATGTGTAAACAATATAATTGTGTATAATATTTTATGGATAAAATTTGAATATATTTAATGTTAATATTTAATTAAAATACAATAATAGACTAGTATTAAAACTAATATCCTATAAATATATTATTTTTTAAAAATAAATAACCTGTTTAGGGCTCACACTTTAATAAAAAACAAAACTTGTTTACAAATGTAAATTATTAGAAATTATATATAGTTTACATCAGTAAACTTAAGTTTATCTACATTTGTAACATGAATGATTTAATAGCTTTAGATGTTGATAATTGGTTTAAGAATAATTATCAAAATAAATTATCTGGAAGACGAATTATATATGATCAAATCTCTTTTTTATTAGTGAAACCCAATTTTGAGGAGTTTTAAAACGAACTAAAAAATGTTAGTTGAACCCGCCAGCCAGCATGGCAGGTACCTTGACCCTTGTTGGGTCGATTCCTATAATTTGATTCAGGTAGACATACCAATATTGGTCTTTTATTTAAGGAAGTGGTAAGAAATAAGGTTTTGATCTTTAAGCCTAATTATTGAAAAAATAAAAGATCTATCAAATTATAATGCAAATACAATTATTGATAGAAATGATTTAATCTTTATGAATAAGAATGAAATTATTAATTATATTAAAAAAAACACATAGTTTTATAGATATATTTATGAAATACAGTGATTAATTCATATATATTTATCATATTTGTAAATAATTAAATAAACTAACTATGTCAAAATATAAATTAGATGAGCTTGATCATCAAATTCTTGAAGCTTTAATCGAAAATGCAAGAACACCTTTTACTGATATCGCTAAAAATTTACTAGTATCAGCAGGGACAATACATGTTAGAGTTAAAAAAATGGAAGATGAAGGCGTAATAAAGGGTTCCACTTTAAGTGTTGATTATAATAAAATGGGATTTACTTTTATTGCATATGTTGGCGTATTTTTAGAAAATTCATCAGAAACAATGGAAGTTGTTGATAAAATAAAGCTTATTCCCGAAGTTACGGTTGCACATTTAACTACCGGAAAATTTTCGGTTTTTTGTAAGATAAGAGCAAAAGACACGCGACATGCAAAAGATATCATCTTTACTTTAGATAGAATTCCCGGCATAAAACGTACTGAAACCTCTATCTCATTAGAAGAGATGATCAATGATAAAAAACGTTTGATGCATAAGATCTTTAAAGAAATTACATTTTAGAAAATTCATCAGAAACAATGGAAGTTGTTGATAAAATAAAGCTTATTCCCGAAGTTACGGT
>DAOUPQ010000090.1 GCA_030626085.1 Flavobacteriia bacterium | reverse complement strand
TACATATGCTTGAGCTTTTGATTTTCTAGCTCTAACTCTTTTAACCGCTTCAAAGATTTGGCATCCATGCCCTGATAGCGTTGTCGCCACTTGTAAAATGTTGCTTTACTTACTCCGTGATCTCTAAGGATTGTTTTTACTTCTTTACCATTATCATACTCGCGTAAAATGGTGCTGATTTGTTCTGGTGTGAATCTTTTTGCTTTCATAATTACAGTTTAAAGTTAACGTTTTTTGTCTACTTCTTAACTGTCTTATTTTTGGGGGATATTACAATGCCAATAAAGTTTCTTCAAAAGTTCAGTTGATATTTGATCTTGAAAATTCAAAAGCTTTTACGGAAGAAGAAAAACGGATCCTTTCTAAAAATCTTAAAAACAAACTTACTAAAGAAAATTATATAATTATATCTTCAGATGAAAGTAGAAGTCAGCATAAAAACAAAGAAATTGTAACCGATCGTTTTTTAAAGATCCTCCATAGAGGATTAGTAGTTCCAAAAGAAAGAAAAGCGACCAAACCAAATAGATCTTCTATAAAAAAAAGATTGGAAAGAAAGAAAAAGCAAGCCTATAAAAAAGCATTGAGACGAAAACCAGACATGGATTAAATCAAAAACCAGTCTTTGTGTTAAAAAAACATTTCATATCTTTACAAAAACTTTAAAGGGGTGCCGGTTAAGACCAGCTGAGATTACACCCGTTGAACCTGAACAGGTAATGCTGTTAAGGGATAACTTCTCAAATTTTACCCCAAAAGACTTTTTAAATTTTACAATAAGGGTAAAAACATGAAACATAAAATTTTAGTATTTTTTCTTTTGATTGGAGGGTTTTTAGTCAAGGCTCAGGAGAGTTTTAATTTACTGGATACAGTTAACCTTGAAGAAATAATTGTTAAAGCTGTGCGCGCTGATAAAAAAGCACCATTTACTCAGACTATTGTTGAATCAAAAGATATTGAACCGCGAAATCTGGCACAAGATATACCGATATTATTAAATTATCTACCTTCTGTTGTAACTACAAGTGATGCGGGTGCAGGAGTTGGTTATACCGGAATTAGAGTAAGGGGTAGCGATGCTACACGCGTTAATGTTACTATTAACGGAATTGCATTTAATGATTCAGAATCTCAGGGTACTTTTTGGGTAAATTTGCCTGATTTTGCTTCTTCTGTACAAAACTTACAATTGCAAAGAGGTGTAGGAACATCCACAAATGGTTCAGGTGCTTTTGGTGCCAGTTTAAATATTTTAACTGATGCTGTCTCAAAAGATGCCTTCGGTGAAATTTCAAGTAGTTTTGGTTCGTATAATACATTTAAAAATAATGTGAAATTTAGTACAGGTTTACTCAATAATCATATAGAAATTGCAGGTAGATTATCTTTGATATCTTCTGATGGATATATCGACAGAGCTTCAGCTGATCTTAAGTCATATTTTTTACAGGCAGCCTATAAAGATGACAATACATTGATAAAGGCTTTGGCTTTTGGAGGTCATGAAATAACTTATCAAGCCTGGTACGGAATTGATAAAGAAAAATTAGAAACCGACAGGACATTTAATTATGCCGGTATTTATACAGATGATAATGGAAATATACAGTTTTACGATAATGAAGTTGATAATTACAAACAAGATCATTTTCAATTTCATTGGAATCAGAAAATCAATAATTTATGGGTTACTAATATTGGACTTAATTATACACATGGTAAAGGATATTTTGAGCAGTATAAAGAAGATCAGGATTTTGAAGATTATGATTTCATTCCAATGGAAATAGGAGGTGAGGTTATCAACACAACTGATTTGATTAGAAGGCGTTGGCTGGATAATGATTTTTACGTTTTTAATGCAAATGCAAATTACAGTAAAGATAAAATTGATGTGATCTTTGGTAGCTCATACAGCTATTATAATGGTGATCATTTTGGAGAAATTATTTGGGCGCAATACACTGGAGGCTCTCAAATTAGAGACCGATATTATTCTGGAAACAGTAAAAAAAACGATTTCAATATATTCGCAAAAGCTACTTATAATTTAAATGAAAACTGGAGTTTCTTTGGTGATTTACAGGAAAGATTTGTTATTTACAAAACTTCAGGTTTAACTTCTGACAGAGTTCCTATTGATGTTGATGAAAAATATAGCTTTTTCAATCCTAAATTTGGCTTGACCTATACAATTGATAGCCAACATCATTTATACACTTCATATGCAAGAGCAAACAAAGAACCCAACAGGAATGATTTTGAGAATGGTGTAAGCAAACCGGAAGTATTAAATGATTTTGAACTGGGATGGCGATTCAATACCGGAAAAATAAAGATCAGTACAAATGCGTATTATATGTATTATAAAGATCAATTGGTTTTAACAGGAAAAATAGATGATGTAGGTAATCCGATAAGAAGAACCAGTGGTGAAAGTTACCGTTTTGGTTTGGAAATTGATGCAAATATTTTACTTTCTGATCAATGGAGCATCATTCCAAATATAGCTTTAAGCACTAATAAAAATAAAGATTTTAAAGCTTCAATCGATGGTGATTTAGTGGCTTTAGGTGATACCAACATATCATATTCACCAAATATTATTGTTGGAAATATTATTTCATATCAACCAATGCATAACTTTCAAATTAATTTTTTATCTAAATTTGTTGGAACGCAATATATGGGTAACATTGATAGCGATGCTTCTATATTGGATAGTTATTTTGTGAATGATCTAAATGTATCATACGAAATTAATAAGATACCAATATTTAGATCTATTGTATTTAATGGATTGATCAATAATATATTCAATAAAAAATATGTGTCTAATGGGTATTTTTATACTTATGATGACACCTGGACAACACCCGGAGAAACAATCACAGTTGAAGGAGCAGGTTATTATCCACAAGCAGAGATAAACTTTTTATTGGGAGTTACTTTGCGTTTTTAAATTAAAACACTCTTTTAAAGATTAGAAGAGTGTTTTATAAAGATTTTATTGTTCTTTTACCTTACAGGTATTAATTCCGAAAATACTAAATAATGGGCAACAGCCAAATAATGATGTTACAACCATAATTCCACCTACTGCATAAAGCACATAATTCCATGGGCTGACCAGAGTAGTATAAGCAAAGTAAAACGCTACAATTGCAATAACTATTCTGACAATTTTGTCAATATTTCCTACATTTTTTTTCATAATGATTAATTTTAAGATGATTGATTTTTATTTTATTGAGTAAATTTACACACTAATATAATAAAATCCTATGAAAGTTGTCACAACTGGCTAAAATTATAGAATTTTAATTTCTTTTTGTGCCAATGAAACTTTTTTGTTTTTTTCTAATTTCTTAGTTATAGATGGTCATTAATAATTGATATGATCTGATTGGCCTGAATAACTCCTGATTGTTTCCAAACATTTTTACCATTTTTAAATAGTATGGTTGTTGGCACTCCACGGATATCAAATTTCCGGGCGACAGCCGGGTTTTTATCAATATCAATTTTAATAATTTTAATCTGATCTTTAAAATGTTGTTTTACTTGCTTTAGAATGGGTGTCATCATTTTGCAAGGAGCACACCAATCTGCTTTAAAATCAATTAAAACCGGCGTTTCTTGATTAATGATCTGATTAAAACTTGCCATAATTATTCAGTTTCTAAGGTCATTCTGCCTGAGGCACAACTCACAAAAGATTTTGCTTTATGAAACATTGTGTTAGCGTCACCAAGTTCGGGATATCCCATTTTTGACAGTTTGCTTTTTACTTTTTCTATGATCTGTTCATCAATAGTAGGAACAATTACTTTTGAATTTTCAAGATCAACATCAACTTTATCAATGCCCTCAATATTCAATAATCCTTTTTTAACAGTGTTTGCACATCCGTTACACTTTAAGTTTAAAATTTCGATAGTAGTATTCATATGATCATTTTTGTTATTAGTTTGTCGTATTATGTAACAAAAGTAACAAAAAAATAATATTTAATGTCAAAAAGATTAAAATTATGAATGTCCTCCTACAACAATTCTCATAATCTTTAAATTTAATCTAATAAATTGATAGATTTGATTTATGATACAAACTCTAAAAAATCTTACCATTTTTCCGGGCTGTGTAGCGTAATACATGTTGCTATATGGGATACTTGTTTTTTTACTTTTTTTCATTTTAAATATATTTAATATTTTAATTCAATGCAAAGAGATATATAGGTTATTCAGGAATTAACCACCAAAAAGGTTTAGCTTTAGCTTTATATAAAAACATATAGTGCATAAATAATTTCATCCAATGACCAGCCGATCCTACTACACCTACAGTATCATGAATACTACGACCCCATTTGGGGTATTTTTCCCAATCCTGAACAATTGGTCTAACGGTCATTACAGCAGCCTGACCCCTAAACAAACCATACCCGGCTGACACGATACAGGCAGCTCCCATTTTTGCCATTGATGCTTTGTGTGGATGGTCTTTTTTTCCGGTTTTTATCTGATGAGCGATATTTTCAGCAACTATTTTACCAATTACACCTGATGGCATTCCGGTTCTTGGTGGTGTAGGAAATATTTTTGTGCCGTTTGGACTTTCCATTGGTTTTGACATGGTATGAGGTGGTGCAAATGCTATTCCCGCAGCATATATATTATCGTATTCAGGACTTTGATAGATTAATGGCCAATCGGAAGCTTTCCATTCTTCATAAGGTTTTGGTGTATAATCAGCATCAACTTTCATCATAGTATTCGCAGCAAATATTTTAGAAGAAATATCTTTGTCTTGCTTGTCGAAAGCTTTCATTCCAGAACCTGTAAAACCAGGAATTAACATGGCAAAATCGAACTCTTTAGTATGAAATTCACCATGCAAATCTTCATAATATGCTTTGCCTTTTTCTACTTTTTGAACTCCAGCTCTTTTAATCCATCTTATACCGTATTCTTTTAAAATTGACTCTGTAAAAATACTGGTTGGTGTGATATAACCATTTCTTTTTACAAAGGCTCCACCCATTCCAAAATCACCTAACTCATATTCGTTAGAGATCCACCAAATATCTGCTAATTCAGAAAGTTTTCTTTTCCCAATTTCAAAAGCGATATTTAAAACATATTCAAAAGCTGCACCCTGGCAAGTTGCTAATGGATGTCCGGTACCAATTAAAAAAGTTTGCTTTTCTCCATTTTCCATCTTTTTAAAAGCCTTTTGGAGATTTTTCCAGGAATGGGCAGCATGGTCGTAAGTACATACTGAATTTGTAAATTTATCAGGACCTAATCCTTCAGTAGCTTTAAAATTTAATTTTGGTCCGGTAGCATTAATAAGGTAATCATAATCAATTTTCTCTTCTTGATTCTTTTTATCACC
Source organism: Flavobacteriia bacterium (assembly GCA_030626085.1). GTDB lineage: Bacteria > Bacteroidota > Bacteroidia > Flavobacteriales > Flavobacteriaceae > Namhaeicola. The sequence continues at coordinate 2,116 of DAOUPQ010000090.1, read as the reverse complement.
ATCAACATATTTAATAGTTACAAATCCTTTTTCTGAATTATTATTACCTTCAGGATGTATTGAAAGTGCCAAAGCTTGTTTATAAATTATACCCAATTTTTTATATACAGGTGCTAATTTAAATTTTACCTGATCAGGTTTCATTAAACCAACTCCAACCCAGATATTTGAAGGTACCCATTGGTAATTACTGTTAGGTGAAATAATCACGATTTCATGATTTTTACCCAGGTATTTTTTTAAATAAGTTATTGCGGTATGACCTGAAACTCCAGCTCCTAATACGACTACTTTTGCCATTGATCTTATTATTATATGATTAATAACTCAAATGTAATATAAAATAAAACATCCCTAACGTTACTTAAGTTACATTAAAGATGTTTTGTTAGAAGAAATAATCTTTTTATTCGTTAAAACTAATACTCCAAATACCTCTTATATCATCTTCTTTAAATCCTGTTGCCAGATCTTTTGGGTAATAAGATCTAATGATAGAATCGGATTTTTTAGTTACATCAACACCGATTTCACCATGACAAGCCAAACATTTTTTTTGTAAAAGAATTGGTGCATAAAAGTGTGGTTTTCCTAATTGATCAAGTTGGGCGATTGGTTTTAGTTTTTTACCTTCAGAAAATAATTTGTTATAATTATTGATGATATTATTTTCTTCTTCATTAGGTTTATTATCACCATTTCTCAATCTATGAGATGTCCTTTTTATGGAAATATTAAAATTATCAGACATTTCTTTAGTAAGATTAATTGCTTCAGCATTACAAAAAGGAACAGCGTCTTTTACACCCCCATCTTTCATCTTTTCAACCAAAGTACTACCTAATTTTTTAGCTGTTGCCTGAGCAATTTCTTTACCTTGAATAGTATATTGTTCAACCTCTTTTTTTGATAATGATTTTGAACAACTACTCAAAACAGCAATTGATACGAATATTACTACAAATTTATACATAATGTGAAATTTAAATTATTTTATTAATTCTAGATTATTTTTTTTCCAATTATTGATACCACCTTTGAGATCATAAACTTTTATAAAGCCCATTGCTTCTAATTTTTTTGATATTTTTCCTGTTCGGTTACCACTACGACAATAGATATATAATTCTTTGGTTTTATCCAATTTACTAATTTCATTTTTAAAATTTGGATTATATACATCAATGTTTTTTGCATTTTCAATATAACCATTAAAAAATTCATTTGGTGTTCTAATATCGATCAATTGGATATTTTCATTTCTTGAATTTAATTCAGCAGGTGAAATATAAGCAACAACATTTTTTTTAAGTTCTATTGTATCTACATCATTTTTAGCGTTTGAGTTTTGAGCACAACTTAAAAAACTTAAGCTTAAAAAGAGTAAGTAAGCAATTTTTATCTGTAAAGATTTCATTTTATAGAAATTATTTAGATTGCAAAAATAAAAAAAAGGGTGTAAAAACCCTTTTTTAAGAATAATTATTTTTATTACAGTAAAGTAGTTGGACAAACATATTCAGAAACGGGAGCTTCAGTTTCAATTATATCATCATAACCACCCCTTACATCGATTACATTCTTAACACCATTTGCTTGAAAAATTGAAGCAGCAATTAAAGAACGGTAACCTGTTTCACAGTGTATAACATATTCTTTATCAGGATCGATCTCAGCAAAATTTGAATGTATAAAGTCAAGAGGGAAATTCTCAACACCAACAACATGTTGCGAAACATATTCAGATTCTTTTCTAACATCTAAAGGTTTTTCAATATTTCCGGCTTTTAATCTCCCCCAAAATTCATGACCTGATATTGAGCCTATTTTATCAACTTTATATCCGTGATCTATCCAGTTTTTTAACCCACCAAATAGATAGCCTAAAGTATTGTCGTAACCAACTCTTGAAAAACGGATAGGAATTTCATTTACACGTGTTTCATCTTCGGCAATAAAAATAATTTTTTGATCAATATCTTTTATTAATGCACCAACATAAGGCGCAAAATTACCATCCAAACCAATATACCAGGCTCCGGGAACGGTACCTTCTTCAGTATAAGATTCTTTTGAGCGAGTATCAATAACTAAAATATCTTTTTGTTCACTCATT
>DAOUPQ010000024.1 GCA_030626085.1 Flavobacteriia bacterium | reverse complement strand
TATACCTGAATTAGAAATAAGTTTAAGTGCTGCTTCTATACGTGAACCGCTACAAGGATTGACTTTTATTTGATTAAAAATATAAGAAGGGCTCATAGTATTATTATTTGTAGTGATACCATTATTGAAATCTTCTAAATTTTCGTGAAAACTTTTTAAATAATACCCTGTAGCCCAGGCAACACACGAACCTTGACTTCCTTGCGAATCAACTTGTGGTAAAAATTTTGTTAGATCATATGATGCAGGATAATCAATATCTGTATCAATTTCTGCTATAGGTATATCGCTTGGGGTTCCGTAGCCATAACAATATGAACCTTCATTTCCAAATGAATAATTTTTAGGATTTTGAATTATAGGATCTCCTTCCGGATCAAGTGAGATATCATTTTCAGGTAGATCTGAAAAATAACTATCACAACTTGCTAAAAAAATTAAAGATAATAGAAAAAGTATTTTTTTCATTTTAAGGAATTTGATTTGCATATTAAAAGATTATCGGTCTTTTATATTTAGGAGATTATTAATCTAAACTATTTTTAGTTACAAAATATCTCCAGCCGATTATTGTCATTTGAAATTTATTTGCTTTACTCATATCTAATTGTTTTTCACCAAAACCAGGAAAAACACTTTTATTTATTTTTGCTAAAATTTTAAAAATTCGCTTTTTCATTAGATTGAAAATACTGTTTAGAAGAATTGAAAAGTCAAGTATTATTTTTCTCTTTCAATTACATAATTAACCATAGTAATTAACGATTTTTTATATACAGATTCAGGGTAATTATCTAAAATTTTTAGTGCCCTTTTTTGGTATTCTTTCATTTTTTTAACGGTGTATTCAATTCCTCCGTTTTCATTGACAAAAGCAATAATTTCTTTAACTCTTTTTTTATCATTATTATAATTCTTAACAGAATTGATCAACCATTTTTTTTCTTTTTTACTGCAATTGTTTAAAGTATAGATCAACGGAAGCGTCATCTTTTGTTCTTTGATATCAATACCTGTTGGTTTACCAATCTTAGCATCTGTATAGTCAAACAGGTCATCTTTAATTTGAAAAGAAATTCCGATAAGCTCACCAAATTCTCGCATTTTTTCAACTTCATTTTTATCGGCATCAACTGATGTTGCCCCAATGGCAGTACAAGCTGCTATAAGTGTGGCGGTTTTTTTGCGAATGATATCAAAATAAACATCTTCAGTAATATCTAATTGCCGTGCTTTTTCAATTTGTAATAATTCTCCTTCACTCATTTCGCGAACAGCTATCGAAATATGTTTTAGAACATCAAAATCATCATTATCAATGGATAAGAGTAACCCTTTAGAAAGTAAGTAATCACCTACTAAAACAGCAATCTTATTTTTCCATAAAGCATTTAATGAGAAAAACCCTCTTCGCCGATTACTATCGTCAACAACATCGTCATGTACTAAAGTTGCAGTATGAATTAACTCAATGATTGATGCTCCTCGATAAGTTTTTTCTTTAAAATTGCCATTTGAAACCATTTTAGCAACCAGAAAAACAAACATGGGTCGCATTTGTTTACCTTTTCGCCTTACAATATAATGTGAGATACGATTTATTAAAGGAACATTTGAGATCATGGAAGCTTTGAATTTTACTTCAAAGAATTCCATTTCATCTTTGATTGGTTTTTTTATTTGTTCAACGATCTTCAAGATAAATCTCTAAATAATATTATTTCTTTTGTTCCATTTTAGCCCAGGAATCTCTTAGTGGAACTGTTCGATTAAAAACTAATTTATCAAATGTACTATCATTATCAACATTAAAATATCCTAAACGCTGAAATTGAAAGCGATCACCAATTTTGGCAGTTTTTAAACTTGGTTCAACAAAAGCATTTTTGATAATTTTTAAAGAATCAGGATTGATAAACTCTTTAAAATCTTTGTCTTTATGTGAATCAGGAGCTTCATCAGTAAACAATCTGTCATACAATCTAACTTCCGCTTTTAGCGCATTTTTTATTGACACCCAGTGTATTGTGCCCTTTACTTTGCGCTTACTCGCCTCACTACCACTACCACTTTTAGAGTCTTTATCATAAGTACAATGAATTTCAATGATCTCACCTTTGTTATCTTTTACAACCGAATTGGCTTTAATGATATAAGCATTTTTTAATCGTACTTCTTTATCAAGTTTTAAACGGAAGAATTTTTTATTTGCCTGTTCTCTAAAATCTTCTCTTTCTATATAAATTTCTCTAGAAAAGGGAACTTCTCTTGTGCCTGCATTTTCATCTTCAGGATTATTTTCGGCAATTAAGATCTCCTCTTTTCCTTCAGGATAATTTGTGATTACCAGTTTTACCGGATTTAGAACCGCCATCACCCTTGGAGCAGTTTTGTTTAATTCATTTTTAATATGAAATTCTAAAAGAGCAATATCAGTAACATTATCACGTTTTGCAATTCCGGCAGTTTCGCTAAAATCTCGAATAGATTTTGGTGTATAACCTCTTCGGCGTAAGCCTGATATGGTTGGCATTCGCGGATCACCCCATCCTTTTACTAAGCCTTCTTCAACCAATTGTAATAATTTACGTTTACTCATTACAGTATAACTTAAATTACGACGAGCAAATTCGCGCTGTTTTGGTTTGAGATTTTCTCCATCATAGACCTGTTTTAAAAACCAGTTGTATAATTCGCGATGATGTTTAAACTCTAATGTGCAAATTGAATGAGATATTTGTTCAATATAATCTGATTCACCATGTGTCCAATCATACATTGGGTAAATATTCCAATCATTACCTGTACGGTGGTGTGATTTTTTTAAGACTCTATAAATTATCGGATCACGCATTAACATATTGATAGCACTCATGCTTATTTTTGCACGTAAAACATGAGATCCTTCATCAAATTCTCCATTTTTCATTTTTTCAAAAAGCGCTAAATTTTCTTCTATGCTTCTATCTCTAAACGGACTATTAATTCCGTCTTTAGTTGGAGTTCCTTTTTGTTCGGCAATTTGTGCTGAAGTTTGATCATCAACATAAGCTTTTCCTTTTTTGATCAAAAGAATTGCCCAGTCATATAATTGTTGAAAATAATCAGACGAGTATAATTCTTCAGCCCATTTAAAACCAAGCCAATGAATATCATTTTTGATAGCATCTACATATTCCTGTTCTTCCTTGGTAGGATTTGTATCATCAAAACGTAAATTAACAGGAGCGTTATAAGTTTGGCCTAATCCAAAATTTAAGCAAATTGAAGCTGCGTGTCCAATATGTAAATAACCATTTGGTTCAGGTGGAAACCTAAAACGTAGTTTTGATCTATCCAATCCTTTTGACAGGTCTTCTTCTATAATTTGCTCTAGAAAATTGAGCGATTTTTTTTTTTCAGTCATATTTTAAAAAAGTAAGTCACAAAATTAAGGAAAATAATCAAGTTAGAAGTTTAGCCTGAAATAAATTCAAAGAAAAAAGAAAGAAGATAAAGGATGTTCAAATTTAAAATCCCAAAATTACTTTAGCGATAAAGAAAAAAATAAAAATCCCAAAAATATCATTACTTGTAGTAATAAATGGTCCGGTCGCCACTGCAGGATCAATACCTTTTTTATCTAAAATTAAAGGAACAAAAGTGCCAATTAATGAAGCGAAAATAATTACAACAATTAATGATAAAGCCAGTGTTATGCTTATTTTTGTATCATAATTTTGTGTCATACCAAAAATTATTACCAATATTGCTAAGATTACTCCGTTGAGCAAGCTTAAACTGACTTCTTTTAGCAATCTTTTCCACATACTACCTTTAATGTTATCATTTGCTAATCCTTGAACAATTATTGCCGAAGATTGAACACCTACATTACCTGCCATTGCAGCAATTAAGGGAGTGAAAAAAAATAGTATAGGAAAACTTTTTAAAGCATTCTCAAATCCCCCCATGATAGCTGCTGCTGCCAAACCGCCAAATAAACCCAAGACAAGCCAGGGTAAACGGGCTTTTGATAATTGTAGGATACTATCATCGGCTTCAACATCTTCAGTTAAACCTGCAGCCATTTGATAATCTTTTTCAGCTTCTTCTTTTATAAAATCTACAATATCATCGATTGTAATCCGACCTAATAATTGATTTTTATCATTTACAACCGGGATGGCTTCCAAATCATATTTCTGCATTATTCTTGCAACATCTTCGGCTTCGTCATTTACGTTAACAAAATCAACTTTTGGAATATAAATATCTGAAACATAAGCATCGTCAGATGCTACCAATAGATCTTTTAATGATAAACGACCTAATAAAATATCCTTTTTGTCAACAACATAAATTGAATGTACATGGGTTACCTCTTTTGCCTGTGCTCTCATTCTATTCACACAAGTTGGTATTTTCCAGGTTTCTTTAGCTTTCACTAATTCTTTAGCCATTAAACTACCTGCTGTACCTTCTTCATATTGTAATAATTCTACAATATCTTTAGCGTGTTCATCATCTTCAATTTCTGAAATAACTTCAGTTTTTCTGTCTTTGGGTAGTTCGGCAATAATATCGGCAGCATCATCAGTATCCAGTTCGTCAATTTCTTCGGCAATTTCTTCAGCAGAAAGATTTTGAAGAATTTTCTCCCGATCATCTTCATCAATTTCCATTAAAGCCTCAGCCGTTTTTTCGCTATCTAATAATTTAAACAGGTAGGTTGCATCGTTTAAATTTAACAGGTCGAAAATTTCAGCAATATCAGCAGGGTGTTCTTCGGCTAAAAGAGAAAGCAGGGCATCATCTTCTTTATTAAAAATGAGTTGCTTTATTTTTTCGATAAAATCTTTATTGATCTCTAATTCCATCGTTTTCTATGCTTTTTGTTAAATTAATGAATTGTTGAACAGATAATTGCTCAGGTCGCAGAGCAAAGATAGCATCTTCTCTTAATTTATCAGTTAATTGAAAACTTTTTAAACTATTTCTTAAAGTTTTTCTTCTTTGGTTAAATGCTGTTTTAACAATTTTAAAGAATAATGACTCATTAACCGGAAGAGTGTAATTATCTTTTCGGATAAGTCTGATCACTCCAGAATCTACTTTTGGTGGTGGATTAAAAACCGATGGTGGTACCGTAAATAAATATTCAACATCATAAAAAGCCTGAGTTAGAACAGAAGTGATGCCGTAAATTTTGTTTCCTGGTTTTTCGGCAATTCTTTGTGCAACTTCTTTTTGGAACATACCACAAAGTTCTGGTATTTGAGATCGGTTTTCAATTGTTTTAAAAACGATCTGAGTTGAAATATTGTAAGGAAAATTCCCAATTACAGCAAATTGTTCTCCATTAAAAAGTTTTGAAATATCAATTTTTAAAAAATCATCATTGATAATTCTATCTGATAGATTTAAATAATGAGCTTTTAAAAATTCAATTGATTCTTTATCAATTTCAATGACTGATGTTGTAAATTTTTTATCGAGTAAATATTTGGTTAAAACACCCATACCAGGGCCGATTTCTAATACGTTATTATATGTATTTTCTGTCAAAGTATCGGCAATTCTTTTAGCGATATTTTCATCGTTTAAAAAGTGTTGTCCGAGGTATTTTTTAGCTCTAACGGTCATTGTTTATTTGATTTTATTATGATTCTTTACGAGGATTAATTTACTTATTCTCTGTTAAATTCATTAATTACATCAAGTTCTGTTCTAAATACAACAAATTTATTTGAAAAAAGCAGAAGTGCTTCATTTTGAAATTTTTCAGCATCTTCACGATAGTATTTTTCTAAAGTTTCTTTTGATTTGCAGGTATATTGAACCGAATATGTTATACCTCCCATTTCTTCATTTACCATTACCTGTGTCATCAACGCTTTAATAAATTTACCAGTTGACAGCATATTAGGAATATGTTTTTCCTGCATCCATTTCAGCCATTTATTTTTGATAGATTCTTCAATATTTATTGTAACGTTATAGATATACATTTTAAAAATTTATTTCAATTCTTTATAATCTTTAAAAGGAGATAATTTTAAGTTCTCTGCCTTTTTTCTATAAGAGATCCAATCAGTTTTGTAGAATTTATTGATTTCCAAAATAACAGCATCAATTTTTCCATAGGCATTATTGATCAATTCCTTTTCGGTTTTACCTGGCATACTTTGTAACGATCTAACATAATAATTTGCTGTGTTAAGATATGAAATATTTGAGGGTGATTTAGAAGCTGTGATCCCTTGTCTTTTATCTTCTTTGCCTAGCATACTATCAATTAATCCGTCAATTTGTTTAATGATACTGTCACTTGATTTGATAAATTCTTCGTATTGTTTCTTATCAATATCCTTAGCCTGTTTCTTATAATTTTCTACAATCTTTTTAGATTTATTTAACTGATCAACAGCTCTATAAGATAGGTCAAATTTACTTTCGATTTTCTTTTGAATATCGTATTTACTTTTTAATATTTCACTTGAAAGTGGATTTCTAGGATCATATTTTACAGTAATCTCTGTAGAATCTTTTTGTTTTTGATATTGTAATACCAATTTGTATTTTCCAGGCAAAACAGTAACACCCCTGAGTTCGTTTTTGTTTTTACTGGTTTTACGAGAGGGTCTTTTTACTCCTTTTTCACCCAAACGCCAATACATTCGATTTAATCCATTTTCTTCAGGGATTTTATTTTTAATTGTTCGAATAAGTTCATTTTTATAATTATAAACTTGTAGCGTTAGCGAATCTTTTTTGATCTTATTTTTTTTGTCAGTTTTTTTATCAGATGCATCTTTTTTTACTTCTGGTTTATTGATCACATAACTAATCATGGCACCTCGTTTTTTGTTTTCACCATTATAAATTGCATTACCGCCAAAGCGAGTTCCGCTGGGTTGTTGAGTTTGACTTATATATGCTGTAGGAGGTGTAAATAATTTTAAGGTTTTCAAAATGATTTCAGTACCATTTTGAGCTATTTCCCGTAAGGGTCTTATGTCATCAAAAACATAAAATGAACGTCCAAAAGTAGCAATATCTAAATCGTGCTCTGTTGGGTGAATAACCATATCCATTGTTGGTACGCTTGGGTAATCTTCTGTCCATTTATTCCAGTTCTTTCCTTCATCAAAACTAAAATACATACCATTTTCAGTGCCTAAAAAAACTAAATTTTTGTTGACAGGATCCTGAACAAAAGATAAAGTATACCCAAATGTTTCGGATACATTATTCAACAGACTTTCCCATGTTTGTCCGTAATTTCTTGTGCGAAACAAATAAGGTTTAAAATCAAAATTCCGATAATTATTTACAACTATATAAGCTTCTCCAGCATTAAAAGTGGAAGGTTTAATTTGAGCTACCCAACTATTTTTGGGAAAGTTTGAGTTTTTAGGAGTTACATTTTTCCAATTTTTGCTTCCATTATTTGTAATTTGTATTTTACCATCATCGGTTCCAACCCAAATTATATCTCTTTCTTTTGTGCTAGGGCTAATTGCCAGAATTGTACAATAATTTTCTGCTCCTGTGGCATCCATTGTCAAACCACCACTTTCGTATTGTTTTTGTTTTTCAGGGTCGTTGGTTGTAAGGTCAGGTGAAATAATTTCCCATTCAAAACCTTGATTTTTTGATCTGTGAACAAACTGACTTCCAAAATAAATGGTTTTATTGTCAAAAGGATCTATTGCTATAGCAGAATTCCAGTTAAATCGCAATTTAATATCAGGATTTGGATGCGTAGGGCGAATTGTTTTTATCGAACCGGTTTCTCTGTCATACCTAGCTACAAATCCTTGCTGTGACATGGCATATCCATAACGAGAATCATTAGGATCTGGTATTACATCAAAACCATCACCAAACATCAATTCTTGCCAATAAGAATTTCTTATACCTTGTGATTTCAGGACATAAGCCGGACCTACCCAGGTACCGTTATCTTGCATTCCACCGTACAAATTATAAGGAAACTCATTATCAACATTAATGTGGTAAAATTGTCCCACAGGAAGATTCTCTACAAATCGCCAGCTTTTCCCCTTGTCTTTTGTGATATTCAGGCCGCCATCATTACCATCGATCATAAAATCAGGATTTTCCGGATGGATCCACCATGCGTGATGATCAGGGTGAACACCTGAGTCAGAGCCATAAGCAGGCATTAATTGTTTAAAACTTTTGCCGCCATCAATACTGTAATTTACATAAGTAAAGACTGAATAAATTCTGTTTTCATTTTTGGGATCTACAAAAATATCAGAATAATAAAACGGACGATTACCAATGCCATCTGATCCTCTGCCACTTGATTTATCATTAATTTTTTTCCATTTAAAACCTCCATCTTCTGATTTATATAAGGCATTTTTCTTAGCTTCGATCAGTGCATAAATTACCTTGGGATTACTCTGTGAAATAGCCAAACCAATTCTTCCAAAATTACCTTTGGGTAAACCGTCTTTATCGGTTATTTTTTTCCAGTTTTTCCCGGCATCATGAGTTATATAAATTCCTGAGCCTTCACCACCCGAATTAAAAGTATATGGTTTTCTGCGGTGTTCCCACATTGCAGCAATTAATTTATTAGGGTTATTGGCATCTACAACCAGATCAGCTGCACCGGTCTTATTGTTTATAAATAATATTTTTTTCCAGGTTTCACCACCATCAGTACTTTTAAAAATACCGCGTTCAGGATGTTCTCCCCACGATGAACCAATGGCAGCAACATAAATAGTATTGGGATTATTTTTATCAATGATTATACGATGAATATTACGTGTTTTTTCCAGACCCATTAATCTCCAGTTCTTTCCTCCATCTAAACTTTTATAAATTCCAAACCCACCATTAACACTGTTTCTTGGATTACCTTCACCTGTTCCTACCCAGATAACATCAGGATTTGATTGCTGAATGGTAATAGCTCCAATAGCCTGTAAATTTTCTTTATCAAAAATAGGTTCCCAGTCAATTCCCTCACTTTCTGATCTCCAAACGCCACCGGATGCTGCACCTACGTAGATAATATTGGGTTGATCATTAACAACATCTATTGCAGTAATCCTACCACTCATTCCGGCAGGACCTACAGAACGAGGACTCATGCCTTTTAATTTTTTTACATCGATATGTTGTGCCTGAAGAATTGATGTAATAAGAAATAGGGAAAAAAATATTTTTTTCATTGTTATTTATTTTTAATTGGATATTTAAAAAGGCTTCTTTTTTTTTGGTATATTGCAAGTCAATATTACGAATAAGTATTTAAAGATATGCAGCAAAAATTAATTAAATATATAAGTTTATTTATACTTCTGTTTTTTTGTTGTTTTAATCAGATCACTGCTCAAGATTATTTACCCGAAAAACCAAAGATTCAAACAAGTGTTTATGATTATGCCAAATTGATGAGCGGTTATGAGGTAGAATCTTTAGAGCAAAAATTAATTAAGTATAGCGATTCAACTTCTACTCAAATTGTAGTAATCACTGTTAATTCTTTGCAAGGTCAGAATATAGCCATGTATGCTACAGAATTGGCACATAAATGGGGTATTGGTCAGGCCGATATTGATAATGGCATATTGATCCTGGTATCAAAGGATGATAGAAGAATTACAATCAGAACAGGTTATGGTGTAGAACATAAACTCACAGATGCACTCTCCAGAAGAATTATAGAAACTATTATAACACCACAGTTTAAACAAGGAAATTATTTTGTTGGTTTAGATATGGGTACAACCAGGGTTTTTCAGATTATGAGTGGAGAATATGAAGGAGAACCCCAATATGATGGTGAAGGTGAAGGGATACCATTGATTTTTATTATATTCTTGTTTATTATCATATTGTTAATATTATCACGTAAAAATCGAAGTGGAGGAGATAAAAATGGAGGTAAAAAATCAGGAGGTTTTTCTTTATTGGATGCCATTATTTTAAGTAATGCCGGAAGAGGTAGCTATGGTGGTAGCGGAGGTTTTGGTGGTAGCTCTGGCGGAGGTTTCGGCGGAGGCGGTTTTGGCGGAGGTTTCGGCGGAGGTGGCTTCGGTGGCGGTGGTGCCAGTGGTGGATGGTAGAAGAGTGATTAATAAATTGTTTTTACTGCAACTTTCATATACTTATAGTCAATTAAGTGCTGCAAGCAATTACTTGTACTCAATCTTGGGTTTTGCTTTTCCAGTTAGTGTGATAAAATTTTTCTGATGGATCGATCATTAATTTGCTGATAGGTATGTGCTCCAAAATAATCACATTGGGTCTGAATTAAATTTGCAGATGAATTGGATTATGTAATCCGTTTAAAAATTAACAGCATCACTCAAACAAGGAATAGGAATTTGACTCAAGATAACTTGAGAAACAACATTATTTAAGGAAGATCTTATTTAATTTTTTTCAAGATGAAAATTATCTCCATCAAAAAAAGGTATTGATAGTTGTTGAGATAATAAATTACCAGTAGTGGATTTTCCTACTCCTGAAACTCCAATGATAAATATTACAAATAGTCTCTTAGTTTTCATTTGTTAATGATAAAACCATAAATATAGCAATTTTTTTTAACCTGCAAAATTCATATTTTGGGAAATGCCTGCAGTGAAAAAGGACTTATTTCTTCCTGAAATAAATTGTTATTGGGACACCTGTAAAATCAAAAATTTCTCGCATCTTATTTTCAACATATCTTTTATAAGGATCTTTTACATATTGCGGTAGATTGGCAAAAAATGCAAACTGGGGAGTTGGAGTTGGTAATTGCATGCAATACTTAATTTTAATATATTTTCCTTTGTTGGCCGGTGGAGGATTATGCTTTACAATTCCCAACATTGTATCGTTTAGTTTGCTGGTTGAAATTCGCCGTTTTCTATTTTCAAAAACTTCAACTGCAGTTTCAATGGCTTTAAAAATTCTTTGTTTTGTCAGTGCCGACATAAAAAGGATGGGAACATCAGTAAACGGAGCAATTTCATGACGAATTTTTTCTTCAAATTGTTTGGTTGAATGGGTGTCTTTTTCAACAAGATCCCATTTGTTAACTAAAATAACAACACCTTTTTTATTTTTTTCTGCCAACCAAAATATGTTTTGATCCTGACCTTCAAAGCCTCTGGTTGCATCGATCAGTAAAATACAAACATCACTGTGTTCGATTGCTCTAACAGAACGCATAACCGAATAAAATTCAAGATCTTCTTTTACTTTAGATTTTTTACGAATACCGGCAGTATCTACCAAATTAAATTCAAATCCAAAACGATTATATTTAGTATCAATTGAATCGCGGGTTGTACCGGCAATATCAGTAACAATATATCTATCTTCTCCAATCAAAGCATTGATAAAAGATGATTTCCCGGCATTTGGTCTTCCAACAACGGCAAACCGGGGAAGATCATCTTCATTTTTTTCTTCTACTTCAGGAAGTGCTTTAACAATTGCATCTAACAAATCACCAGTTCCACTTCCGTTAATACTGGCAATGGTGAAATATTCACCCAGCCCCAGTGAATAAAACTCAACAGCATCATTTTCTCTTTTTGAAGAATCTACTTTATTGACCACTAAAAAAACGGGCTTTTTAATCTTACGTAAAATTTGGGCAATTTCTGTATCCATTCCTGTAACACCAGACTCTACATCTACCATAAAAATAATAGCATCGGCTTCATCAATGGCAAGTTCTACTTGTTTGTCAATTTCACTTTCAAAAACATCATCACTTCCTACCACATATCCACCGGTATCGATCATAGAGAATTCTACACCGTTCCAGTCTGTTTTACCATAATGTCTATCTCTTGTTACACCGCTAACAGCATCGACAATGGCTTCTCTTCTTTGTATCAAACGGTTAAAAAGTGTTGATTTTCCAACATTTGGTCTTCCAACAATTGCAACAATATTTCCCATTTTAGTTCTGATCTAGATTTTTGCAAAGATACGTTTATCTTACATTATAAATAAAAACGCAAATAGATAATTCAAATATTACTAAAATTCTATTCCACAACAGTGAAAGAAGCTTTTAGCGGAGCATTAGAATCCCCACCAATCCAGATATTAAAATCCCCGGGTTCTACTTCCCATTTTTTATTGGCAGTATAAAATTGCAGTGTTTCAGCATTGATGATAAAGGTTACTGTCTTTTTTTCACCAGCTTTTATTGCTATTTTCTCAAACCCTTTTAATTCTTTAACAGGACGTGTAATACTGCCTACCATATCTCGGATGTATAATTGTACTACTTCTTCACCATCGAATTTTCCAATATTTGAAACTTCAATAGATACTTCTATTTCTCCATTTTTTGAAATTTTTGTTTTATTTAATTTCAAATTATCATAGTCAAAAGTAGTATAGCTTAATCCGTAGCCAAAAGGGTATAAAGCTGTTTTAGGAGAATCGGTATAACCTGAATAAGTAACATGTACTGGGTTATTTGGCCGTCCGGTATTTTTATGATTATAATACAGAGGTTCTTGACCTACGTTATAAGGAAAAGATACTGGTAATTTACCTGAAGGATTATAGTCGCCAAATAAAACATCCGCTATAGCATTGCCAGATTGAGAACCTAAATGCCAGCATTCTAAAATAGATGGAATATTTTTGGCAGCCCATGAAATATCCATTGGTCGGCCGTTCATTAAAACAACGATTACATTTTTATTTACTTTGTAAACCGCTTTTAACAATTCTTGCTGTACTCCTGAAAAACCTATAGAAACCTGACTTCGTCCTTCACCGGATTGATAAGCACTTTCTCCAATAGCTAAGATCACTACTTCTGCATTTTTGGCAGTTTTAACCGCAGCCGGAATATCAGATTGATCAGTTGTATTAAACGTTATGGGTAAAAGGAACTGGTTTTCACCTTCTTTGATCTCAGAAGTAATTAGATCGCCACCTTTATGATAGGTTATTTTAGTATTTGAACTGATAGCATTTTTAATTCCTTCCAGAACAGAAACAGCTGAATTCTCCATTCCCTGAGCTCTCCAGTTACCAATAGGTGTATCTTTATCATCAGCTAGCGGTCCGATTACAGCAATACTTTTGATGTTTTTATTTATAGGTAGTAGCTTGGAATCATTTTTAAGCAGTACAATAGATCTTTTAGCAACTTCACGAGCTAAAGCCTGATTTTCTTTAGAATAAATTTCACTTTGTTCACGTTCTTCGTTACAATATTTATATGGATCATCAAAGAGACCTAATCTAAACTTTACTCTTAAAATACGCTTGACAGCATCATCAATATATTTAATATCAACTTTGCCTTCATTGACCAATTGCTCTAAATGGTTTTGATAAGCATACGATTCCATATCCATATCACTACCCGCATTGGCAGCAATTTCAGAAGCATGTTTCTTATTTTTTGCATAACCATGCGCTATCATTTCACCTATAGATCCCCAGTCAGAAACAATAAATCCATCCCAGTTCCATCCTTCTTTTAAAATTGTTCGTTGTAATTCTTTATGTCCCGTTGCCGGAATACCATCAATTTCATTAAAGGAATTCATAAAAGTAGCAACTCCTGCTTCAGCAGCAGCTTTAAAAGGTGGTAGAATGGTATTATGCAATTCAAATTCGCCAATATTAACGGTATTATAATCTCTTCCTGCCTCAGCAAATCCATAACCTGCAAAATGTTTGGCACAAGCTGCAATTGTATTTTCATTTGCCAGATCATCACCTTGTAATCCTTGTATTCTTGCAACACCAATTTTAGCAGTGAGGTAAGGGTCTTCACCCGATCCTTCCATGATACGGCCCCAGCGAGCATCACGAGATACATCCAGCATAGGAGCAAAGGTCCAATGTACACCGGCAGCAGCAGCTTCTTTTGCAGCAACAGCTGCTGATTTTTTAATAATTTCCAAATCCCAGCTGGCACTTTCTCCTAAAGGTGTTGGAAAGATCGTTTTATATCCGTGAATAACATCATAGCCAAAAATAAGTGGAATCTTTAAACGAGAGTTTTCCATTACTAATTTTTGTGCTTCACGTGTGGCTTTAACAGATAATACATTCAGCATAGAACCAACACCTCCATTTTTAAGAATCTCTAATTTTTCATTATCGCTTACATTAGAAGGAGGGCCGGTAACATCCCAGCTACTGGCATACTGATTCATTTGCCCGATTTTTTCTTGTAAGGTCATTAAAGCTAAAACTGAATCAACTTTACGTTCAATAATTTTATTTGTTGTTTTGTTAACCGTATTTACTTGTTGGCTTTTGCAATTTGTATGGAATATAAAAGTGAATATTAATACTATAAATGTAGTTAGATTTTTCATGGCTTGGGTTTTAAAAAGAAAGTTCAACGTATACAGGCAAATGATCAGAAGGATATTTTAAATCTTTTGAATCACTTAGAACAGCATGTTTTTGAACTTTAATTTTATTAGTTTTTGAAATGAAGATATAATCAATCCGTTTATAAACAGGTTTGTTAAATTTAAAAGCATTAAAGGTGCCTGAAGGTCCGAAGGGTTTTTCAATAGAAACTTCTTTTGAAT
>DAOUPQ010000033.1 GCA_030626085.1 Flavobacteriia bacterium | reverse complement strand
TGATTGGGAGTTTAAAGACCCGGGAGCTGTTGGTGATGAAACTAAAAATTTATTCCCAATTCCAACAAATGCCTTACTATCAAACCCTAATTTAATTCAAAACCCAGGGTACTAATTATTAAAGAATTTAATTGATTTAAAAAAAAGCAGTAAAATATTTTTACTGCTTTTTTTATATTTAGATATTTAAAATATATTGTTCTAATAAATTCTCTTCCCGGTTTCTTTATCAAAAATATAAGCTTTATTTAGATCTAAATATATTTCAATAATAGAATTGAGTTCTACTTCAACATCTGACCTAAAAGTTGCTACCATTTCTAAACCATTATAATCTAAATAGATATGTTTCTGGTTTCCTAAGAGCTCTATAGCAACTACATTAACTTTTAATATAGTATAGTTTTTTAATTTTCCTTGTTTTCCACGTAAATTTTCAGATCTAATTCCTAAAGAAACTTCTTTACCTACATTTTCCTTTAAATTATTAAATTCAAGTTTAGATAGGTCAAAAATGGTATTGTTTTTATCTTTAAATACGAGTTTGTCCTCTTGAATTTTTATTCTACCATCAATAAAATTCATTTGAGGCGAACCAATAAATTCTGCTACAAATTTATTTTGAGGATCATTAAATAGATCTATTGGTGTAGCGATTTGCATAATTTCACCATCCTTCATTACAATTATTCTTTCACCTAAAGTCATGGCTTCTACCTGATCATGGGTAACGTAGATCATAGTAGTATCCAATTTTTTATGCAATTTTGCTAATTCTATACGCATTTTACTACGTAATTTTGCGTCTAAATTACTTAAAGGTTCATCAAACAAAAACACTTCAGGTCGGCGAACTATTGCTCTGCCTATTGCTATTCTTTGACGTTGTCCTCCCGACATTTTTCCGGGTTTTCTATCTAAAAGTGATTCAACATTTAATATTTTTGCAGCAGACATTACCCTTTCCTTTATTTCATCTTTTGGAACTTTTTTGATCTTTAATCCAAATGCCATGTTTTCATAAGAATTCATATGTGGATACAAAGCATAATTTTGAAAAACCATTGCAATTCCACGGTCACTTGCCGCAACATCGTTGACTTTTTTATCTCCAATAAATAATTCACCATCACTGATTTCTTCAAGGCCGGCTATCATTCTTAAAACAGTGGATTTCCCACATCCTGATGGCCCAACTAAAACCATAAATTCTTTATCTTTTATTTCACAATTTATTCCTTTTACTGCTTCTGCTCCACCAGGATACACCTTTTTAATATTTGATAGTCTTACTTCTCCCATAATTATATATGTTAATTGCTCTTATAAAATTTAATTCAATGGATATAATGGTCTTCCAGTAATCGGGTTTTGAGGATACTTTTTACATAACTCAGCTAAAACATCTTCATGTGTTATGGCTACATTCATTACCGTATCATTTCCTCCATAATAAATATAAATATCTCCATTATCTTTTCTTAATGCACCACAACTAAAAACCACATTAGGCACATGTACATAACTATCATCTGCTACAATACAGTCTGATTTAGAAGGAAATAATAATGGAATATTCGATACTTTAACTTTTTTTGGATTCTCCAGATCATGTAAGGCAACCCCTAAAACATAAGGATTTCCATCCATAGTGCTTCTAACTCCATGAAAAATATTTATCCATCCATATTTTGTTCTAATAGGAGTTGCACCAGGACCAATCTTATCTGAAAAACTGCTGGGGCCATCTTTTTGCATCATTATCGGTTGATCTATAACACGCCAATTTCCTTCTTCAATGTTTTTAGTTGTTCCAATTTTAATTTGTTTAAAAAATCCTCCTGTATGTTCTTGTGTATTGTCATTTGGACGGAATAATCCATAATATTTCCCTTTTATTTTTTCAGGAAAAATAACCACATTTCTCATATCGGTTTTTAAAAGAGGTCCATATCGCTTAAATGATATAAAATCTTTAGTTGTTGCCAATGAAACTCTAACTCTATGCGCTATTGTAGGATGATATGCACTATAAGTTATATAATAAATATCACCAATTTTACAAATTCTCGGATCCTCAACTCCACCTTGTTCATTATCAATTAATCCATCAATATCAACACCTTTAGCAAAATTGTTATCTTTAGTACAAGGTAGCATTGCTGGTTTCTCATCAACATGCCAATTATCCAATCCGTTTTTACTTCTGGCTATTCCCAGTACAGATATGCCATTACGCAAGTGTGAACGAAATAACATAATAATCTCGCCATTATATTCCGTTATTCCTGCATTATGAACTGTTATTACTTGCAGTCTAGGGTCTGTCCAGACTTTATTGACTTCTGTAGAAGTCAAAATTGGATTATTCTTATAACGTAATACCGGTTTACACAGATCAATTTTTTGCATTATTTTCTTAACTTTTTCATTTCCAATAAAATCAACAAGCTTTCTATGGTTGATTCTGCTCCTGAATTTCTATTAATTTCATCTTTATTAATAATACCATCAAAACATATTCCTGTTGCCGGATTATATAGCACACTTTTAGCATCATTATTTCCAGATAGCCACGATTCAAGATCTATAGCAAGATTTAGATATTTTTTATTATTTGAATATTTATAAGCTTCAACTGTTGCCCAAACCATAGGCCGTAAACCATAAGTTATTTGAGGATATGCATTGCGTTTTATTTCAATATAATTCTCTCCCTTCCTTTTTATCCAAAAAGCTTCCGCAAAACCATTATTCAATAAATACGGGTAGAAATTATCGATCTCTTTTAACGCACTGTCTATATAGGTTTGATTATCTAATGCTTGTCCCGCTTTCAATAATGCATACGCCTGACTATTTCCCCAGGCATGCCACAAATTTTGCCAACTTAAAAATGCACCATAAGGATAGTTATCAGCATCACCCTTTTGCATGAGCATAATTCCTTTCGCCAAAGCATCTATCAATAATTTAATATCGTTATCTCGAGTTCGTTCATAATTTTTTAGCAAACCCAAAATCAATAATGCCGATTGATCAGACGCATATTTTTGAGGTAACCAAGCAGGCACTTCTATGGTCTCTACAAATTCTGTTTCTAAATTAGTTATTGGCAGATCTCTCTTTATATTTATTAGTAATTTATCTGTAGCCTCTCTAATTCTATTTTCCAAATCTTTGTCTGCTTTTATTAATGGATATGCAGACTCCAAACCCCATAAAGCTCTAAAAGACCACCAATTCAATTCAGCTACTGAAGTTTTATAGGTTGTATTAATAGATAAGTCATTCCAAATAAAATTATTAAAATACCCATTTACATGCTGCATTTGTAAGACAAACTTTGTAAGGTTTTTCAATTTATCAAAAGCTTCTTTATCTTTTTCATTCTCTTTTAAATACTTTGACAACATCACAATTGCCCTGGCAACATCATCTACACAAGTAAAACCTTCTTTTGGCTCTATTTCAAACTCATAATCTGGATATTCACTATAAATATGAACTATTCCAACTTTTTCTTCATTTAAAAATATTTCTTTATATAAATGATTAAAATGATCAAAATTGATACTATCATTTGAAACGTGTTCTGTCTTTTTATTTGTTGCACACGATACGTAGATCAAAAGAATTATAACTAAGGTTAATATGTTTTTTTTATTTTTAAACAACACTTTCTATTTTATAAATATTCATTTCAGCAATGATCTCTTCAATATTAATAGTAGCAAATGTTGTTGCAGAATCCGACATCGCATAGGGTAATATTAAATTTCCTTCATGAACCATTGAGCCACAAGAATAAACCACATTAGGAACATAGCCTTCTCGTTCTTCTTCATTTGGAGATAATAGTGGTTTATTAAGTTTTTTAATGATTTTTGAAGGATCTTCCAGATCTAATAAAATTACGCCCAATACATATTTTCGCATAGGTCCAACTACATGTGTAATCAATAACCAACCGTGTTTGGTTTTTAATGGAGAACCACTATTCCCTAATTGTACATAACCCCAAGTATCCTGAGGTTTCATTATTATTTTATAATCATCCCAAATAAATAGATCATCAGAATACATAATGGTAATGTTCTCACCTCCTTGCCTACCTATCATTGCATATTTGCCATTAATTTTTTCAGGAAAGAGCGCCATTCCCTTATCACTTACAGCAGCACCATACATGGAACGAGCCTTAAAATGAACAAAATCTTCTGTAAGAATTAATTGAGGGGAAATTTTATGTCCGTTATAGGCTGTATAAGTTCCTATATATTCTGTTTTTCCATTTTCAGTAAATACTACAAAACGAACATCTTCCATTCCCATAGATTCTCCTATTGCATTCGGAAAAATTACACGCTCACAAATTAGAGCATCTTTATCTGTTTCTACATTATAGTTGGTATCTAAAATTTGAAATAATTGTTCTTGAGTTTTTTTATCAAATGTTGAAAATACATTTGATCTCTACTTTTCCAGATAGTCATCATAGCTAAACTTTTCATCAAAAACCTCTAATATAGATTGATTAAAATCTTTGAGAACCACTGTGTTTTTTAATATATTACTTTTAAAATAAACTTTATTTAGACTTTTTTCAGAACATGATGCGAAGCCTGTTTCTTCATCCAGGGTTATATTTCCTTTAACATCAACAATACCACTTCTAAATTCAATAGAAGAAATATGTCCTTCACCAACAGACCTTAAGCTGATTATAAAACGTTTTTCACCTTGTTTTAATCCATCTTGATTTGGATGTGCTACCATTGACGGATTAAAAAGTGCTGCCGATTGAATAGAATATTCTTTTGAAAAGTAGGCACCAATCACCAATCTCCTAATTTCTGAAATTACTATATCATCAGGTAGTTCTGATTCTATTATTCTAAAATTTTGTTTTAAATAATGTTCAAAATTTCTGTGCCTAAATGCAAAGTTCTTTTTAATTTCTTTATAAATATTATCTAATTCATTTTCAGAAATAGACAAAAGACTATCAATTAAACGGTTTACTCTACTAGTGTTATTTGTATTGATTCCTAAATCTAAAAAGTTGATTATAACTCTTTTAGGATTCGCCTTAATCTGAATATTTGATCTTTTTATTTTCATTAATTTATTTAAATATTATCTATTCTTTAATTCCAGAACTCGCCATACTTTGTATAAAGTATTTTTGAAAAAACCCGTAGGCTATCATTATTGGTAAAGCCAAAACAACTGCTGCTGCTAGTTTTACACCCAGCTGTGCTTCTGACCTTCCTCCTACAGAAAATAGAGTAACCATTTGAGGCATCGTCATTAAACTTTCATCCCTTATAACAATCAATGGCCATAATACTTCGTTCCATGAATTCATAAACGATAAGATTCCTACAGTAACTATTGTAGGAATTATATTTGGAAACAATACTTGAAATATTATTCTTATTTCACTACAACCATCTATTCTTGCTGCATCAATTAAGGCTTGTGGAATGGTCATAAATGCCTGTCTGAACATCAATATTGCAAAAGCATTTAACATAAACGGAAGTATTAAAGCTGCATAAGTATCTACCAATCCTAATTTTACCATTGTAATATAATTTGGTATTAATGTAATTTGAAAAGGGAGCGTCATTGTAAAAATGATGATATAAAATATCGCTTTTCTCCCTCTAAATTCCATTTTTGCAAGTGCGTATCCAACCATTGAAGAAAATGTAATTACTCCTATCGTTGTTATAGTAGCTGTAATCATACTGTTAAAAAATGCCTTGCCAATAGGAATTTTTGAAAACATTTGCGTATAACTATGCCAAGAAAAACTAGAAGGCAAAAATGTTAAACTGCCTATTTCACTCTCCGGAGCTAATGATGCTACAACCATCCAATAAAATGGATATAAAAAGGTTAATGATGCTATGATCAACAATGTGTAAATTAAAATCTTTTTAGTCATTACATTTGCCTTTTACTGAATTTATAATTAATCATCTCCTTGCTCAATATATTTCTTTTGAATAACTACAACACCCAAAATTAACATCGCAAAGAAAAATCCTAAGGTAACTGAATAGCCCATATGGAAATATTGAAATGCTTGTTTATAGATATACAAAACGGATGACATGGTACTGCTTAAAGGTCCACCTCCTGTCATAATATATGGTTCAATAAACAAAGAAAAACCTCCTATAGTTGATAAGATCACAACCATAAATATCGTTGGATTGATCATAGGTAGTGTTATCTTTCTAAATTTTTGCCAGTGACTTGCTCCTTCTATTGATGCCGCTTCATAATAATGAGTAGGAACTGTTTGTAAGCCTACTAAAAACAAAATAACATAAAGTCCTACATTCTTCCAGGTTGCCATAATTGCTATAGATCCCATTGCAATATTCGGATCGGTTAGCCATCCTACTTTACTCAAACCAACAGACACTAACATCCTATTAAATAAACCAGAATCAAATCCAAAAAGTTGTTGCCATAATATTGTAACGACAACTCCGGAAACGATTACCGGTAAAAAAAATGCGGCTCTAAAAAACCCTTTTAATTTTATATTTTGATTTAAAAATTCTGCTAAAGCCAACGAAACAACAATTTGTAATGGAATATGAATAATTAAAAACATAAATGTATTGGTTATAGACTTCCAAAACATACGGTCATTGAACATTTTAATATAATTGCTAAAACCTTTAAATTTCATTGGAGAAATTATATTCCATTCATGAAAAGTAAGTACTAAAGAAAATAGTACCGGAAACGCTACAAATACAATAAAATGTATGATATAGGGAGATACCAATAGATATGGAAGCCACTTTTTTTTCATTATTCTATTATTATAAAATTTAAATTTTTAAATAACATTGTCAGTTCTTTAATAAGTTGTTTACGGCTTTTTCAGCATCTTCAATTGCTTTTTCGGGCGTTTTTTTATTATAGACAACACAAGCTTCATATTCTTGAGATATTATATCAAAAACTTCTACTATTACCTCACTATTATCAACTCCTTTTAGATAGTTTGCCTGTTTAGCAAAGGTTTTCATTTTTGGATGAGATTCAAAATATTCTTTAAATATGCTATCCATTTCTAAATTCTTTCTGTTGGGTAATTGTGTCGTAATTTCTAACAATTTTTTATCCCCTTCTTTATCTATAAGTGTTTTTATAAAATTCCATGCTTTTTGAGGTTGTTTACACGTATTAAAAACTACAATGTTTTTTGGATCTGAATAAGTATATACCGGACCTTTATGACCTTTTGGAACCTGCACAGGATAAAAAGCAATTTCAAAATCATCCCGTTGTTTAAATTTATCTACATGTCTTATTTCCCAGGGACCTATCCATTTAGTAAATATATCTTCAGTGATAAATCTATCTTGCCCTGCAGTCAATCTTTCTTTAGAATAATATTCTTTTTGATATAATTTTTGTAGAAAACGGAAAACACCAATGGCATGTTCATTATTAAATGCTGCTTTATTATCTTTAATTAATGCACCTCCATCAGAAGCTGCAATGTATAAAGGATAAAAATTCATAAGCCTTTCGTACCATATTACTTTTACTGCTGTATAACCAACCCATTGATCTACATATCCATCATTATTCTTATCAGCCTTAATTTTCTCCCCGGCTTTAAAATACTCATCATAAGTACTTGGTAATTTGGATAATCCAAAATCACTCATTAATCTTTTGTTATAAATAGTCATGATTGGATTTATTTTCCAGGGTACTTGATATATATGACCATCAGAGGAAGTAATTTCTTTCAACACTTTTTTTGTGCATCTGGCTTTTATAAATTCAGTAAAACCTTCTAAAGTATCTAAGGGTACTAAAACTCCTGCCTTTGCATACATTTCTACACTTCCTTGCCACATATTTGCATAAATATCGGGTGTAGTTTTTCCAACAACCGAAGCCAAAATTACTTCTTCACTCGATTGCCCTTCGGGAATGGGTTGAAATCTAACTTTAGTTTCTTTCTTTTTGTTCCATTGCCCTACAAAATATTCTGTAAATTCAATTTCACCTCTATTGTTTGATGACCAAAACAAAAGTGTATTGTCCTTTTCATCTTTTGAAGAATTGCATCCAATAAATAATACAAGAAAAAGTATATAAATATGTTTCATCTTAAAATTTACAATTAAAATATGGATAACAAATTAAACTACTCAAACAATTACAATATATAAAATAATTGTTAGTGCAATTTACCTCTAATATATATATATAAACTAATGTAATTCGGTTAAAACTTTATACTATTATGAATTTTTATATATATTATATGATAAATTTGCCTGATTTTCATCAATAAATAGTACTTTTAGGCTATTATAATTTTTTATATTCATATAATTTATGAAAGTTTATAAAGAAATAACTCCTTTAACTCAAAATGATGTTTTCGTCATTATTAATTCTGAAAAAATAGGTTTTGATTACCCTATTCACTACCATTCTGCTTATGAACTTACATTGGTATTGGATAGTTCCGGGAATAGAATTATTGGAGATTCTGTTGAAAAATACAGCTCAAATGATCTTGTCTTAATCGGTCCTGGAATATATCATAAATGGGATGAAGATGATGTACTTCCTGAAAAAAGAAATAATGCGCATGTCATTACCATTCAGTTTTCAAAAGAACTTTTTAATCAATCAATATTATCAAAAAAGGAGTTTTTATCAATAAAAACCCTTTTAAAAGATTCTCAAAGGGGATTAAAATTTACTGATAAGACTTTTAGGATCATAGCTTTAAAAATTCAAAACCTCATTACAATTAAAGGATTTGAAGCAGTTATTGAATTTCTTAAAATACTGCATATACTTTCAATTTCGGAAGATAAAAATTATTTAGCCAGTGTGGGATTCATCTCTATCAAGGTTGATGAAAAAGGTGATAGGATTAATAAGATGTTTACATATATTCTAACTCATTTTAATGACCCTAATTTAAGAATTACTGAATTGGCTCTTGAATCTAATATGAGCACTTCTGCTTTTGGGCATTTCTTTAAAAAAAGTACTAATAAGAGTTTTACTCAGTTTGTTGTTGATTTGAGACTTGGATATGCTTCTAAACTTTTGATAAACTCCAATTATTCAATTAGTGAAATTGCTTATAAATCCGGTTTCAATAATATTGCTAATTTTAATAGATTATTTAAAAAAAATAAAGCTTTTACACCTAAACAATACAGGCAAAATTTAATGCAGTCAAACAATTTTAATTGGGAAAAACAACTTACACCCAATCAATTTATTCCCTCTGATGTATAAAGAAGATCTCTTAACGAAAAAGTATTCTTTATTTTTTTTCTTCAACTTTTAATATAAAACCCTGATTGTGTATATTATCTATTTTAATGGAGGGATCATTATTTAGATATTTTCTCAAACGAGATATAAAGACATTTAGACTTTTTTTGCTAAAAAAATCATTCTTAGCCCAAATACTATTCAATATCTCTTTATGTGTACATAATTCATTTTGTTTTGAAACCAAGAGATATAATAATTTGTTTTCGCGATTTGTCAATTGAAAAACTTCATTTTTATATACTAATTGTAAATTGTCATTTTTAAAAATATAATCACCTATAACATATTCTTTTTTTTCAATGCCTGAAGAAACTTTTTTAGTTGATAAGGTGTTTAATAAAGTATTTAATCTTACTACCAATTCTTCTTCATCAATTGGTTTTTTTAAATAATCAACTGCTCCTAGAGAAAATCCTTTTAAAACATCAATTTTCATTGAACGTGCTGTTAAAAATATAAAAGGTGTTTCGTCATGCTGCTGTTTGATCCTTTTTGCTAAGGTAAAACCATCCATTTCAGGCATCATCACATCTAAGATTATCAAGTCAAAATAATCATGTTGCAAAGTATCTAATGCTGTAGTACCATTTTTCTTCCAAACAATATCAAAATCTTTCATTTTTAGATATTCCGTAAGTAAATATCCCAATGATTCATCATCTTCTACTAATAATATTTTTTTGTTTTTATGCATTTTTTTCTAATGGTAAAGAAATAATAAATTCTGATCCATGACCAATTGAACTTTTTACATTTATTTTTCCTTTATGGAATTTTATAATTCTTTTTACATAATTTAATCCTAAACCATAACCTTTAACATCGTGGATATCACCGGAAGATATTCTGTAAAATTTATCAAAGATCTTCTTTTTATTCTCCTCAGAAATTCCTATACCGTTATCTTTTACACTTATAATTAATTTATTATTTGATTTATATACCAAAAATATGATTTTTATTTTTCCTTTAGAATATTTTTTTGCATTTTCTAATAGACTGAGTGTAGCTTTCTCTAAATGATAAGGATCACAATTCAAAATATACTTATCTCCCCTAGTTTCACTAATAAAATTAATGTCTTCTAACTTTGCTATTTGTTCAAACTCTCCAATGATATCTATAATTGAAGGCTTAAAGTCAATGATATATTTTTTAATATAAGATTTTTTCCCTTCAATACTTGCTAGTTCTAAAACTTTATCTATTTGAATTTTAAGTTTTTCGACTTGATTTCTTATCAAATTTACCAATTCTTTATTTTCATTATTGGTTTTTTCCTGTAATATTTTTGAAGCTACACCAATAGAAAACACAGGAGTTTTTAATTCGTGTGTTAGATTATTAATAAACTCATTTGTAATTGTTATTAATTTTTTTTGTCCATAAAACGATTTTAAAACCCAAATAACAATAAACGTTATGGCTATTAAAAATAATATACTCGGTATTGTTAGTCCATTTAGCTGAGATAAAAAGTATTTATTTAAATTTTTAAATTGCATCTCCAAGATCAATTTTTTATCAATTAACTCTGGTAAATAACCTTCAAGAACTATTGGATATTCTAATAGTTCATCATCTGCATCAAAGCTTATTGGAGATTTTAAATAGTTAATTGTATCTCTAGTATAAAGGGTATAAGTAAAATCGGTTTTTATTCCTTGGTGTAATAATTTATCTTTTAGAAAATCATTGAGAAAGTAACTTGAAGCATCCTGAACACTGTCTATACTTAATTTGAAAAAAGAATCATCACTGGTAATAGCTTTTCCTACTAAAAATGTCAATTCGTTAGGTTGTTGTAGTCCGTCTTTGATCTCATTGACGGCAAATCCCATTTTTTGATTAAACTGTACTTTAGCTAAATTCAGTCCAACACGTAAATATTGATATTGCACAATGATCAGTCCAATAATTGATATAATAAAAATTATTATATAATAGTTTTTCCCTTTCATAATGTACTAATATCGACCAAATTTACTATATACAACAGAATTTTTTCTTTTTATTAATCTTTTTAACTTTTTATTAATCTTTTTAAATTATCATTGGTAATTATTAAGTAAGTAAAGTATTACTTTAGCCTCGATTAATAATAGTTAATTAATAAGTTCAGTATATATATATAAAAGGCTAACTGCAATAGTTAGCCTTTTTTTATTTATTTTTAAGCAATGAAAAAACTTTATTAAATTAATATGGATATTTTAGAATTATTCATTCCACATAAAATTATATATATTTTAATTATTATATTTATTTTAAATTCCTGTAATGATAATGATAAATTATTTGAATTAAAAAATGATACAAGAATTCAATTTAACAACAAATTAGCACCAACTCCTTCTTTAAATATACTTTCTTATCTCTATTATTATAATGGAGCTGGAATTGCTGCCGGAGATTTTAATAATGATGGCTTAATTGATCTATACTTCACCGATAATCAGGTTCAGGATAAGCTTGCATCTGTAGTTAAAGCATTTGATTTTGATAAAGATGGTTTTAAGGATATATTAATTGCCGGAAATGATATTGAAATTAGTACGCAATTTGGTAGATTAGATGCTTTTCATGGCACTTAACTAATCAATGATCAAAAAGGATTTTTTACATTAAAAAAAATCAATCTTTTAATATTTCTGTTCAGGCCAGAAATATTAAAAAACTATCAATAAACGGAACAGAGTACTTTATAATATCTATAAATAATAATACTCCGGTTTTTTTAAAATATGATGAATAATAATACTGCAATGATATTTAAAAATTTTAAAGGATTAGCAATAATTCTGATAAGCGCAATATTAGTTTTCTCTTGTGAATCAAAAAAAGAAGAAGAACTAAAAACAATAGATAATGTTGAAACATTGTTTACCCTACTTAGTTCAAAAGAGACCGGTGTTGATTTTATTAATGAAGTTGTAAACCAAAAAAAATTCAACATCTTTAAATACAGAAATTTTTATAATGGTGGTGGTGTTGCCATTGGTGATGTTAATAATGATGGACTTCCTGATATTTATATGACAGCCAACATAGGGCCCAATAAACTCTATTTAAATAAAGGTAACCTTAAGTTTAAAGATATTTCCGAATCTGCTGGAGTTTCAGGTAGTAAACCTTGGTCAACGGGAGTAACTATGGTAGATATCAATCAGGATGGTTTATTGGATATTTATGTAAGCAATGCAGGAAATTTAGAAGGTAATAATCATGACAATGATCTATATATAAATAACGGAGACCTTACTTTTACTGAAAAGGCCGAAGAATATAATCTGTCTAAAACCGGTTTTACAACGCACGCAACTTTTTTTGATTATGATAAAGACGGTGATCTGGATGCCTATATTCTCAATAATAGCAACATCCCTGTAACCAGTTTAGCCTATGCTAAGCAAAGAGAAATTAGAGCTGAGGATTGGAAAGATGTTCCTAATATTTTTAGAGGAGTTGGCGATATGCTGTTACGAAATGATGGAGATATATTTGTTGATGTTAGTGAAGAAGCAGGAATCTATGGCAGCCTTATAGGATTTGGTTTAGGAGTGATGATAAGTGATATAAATGGCGATCTTTATCCTGATATATATGTTTCTAATGATTTTTATGAACGTGATTATTTATACATTAATAATCAAGATGGTACGTTTTCTGAAGAAGTTAAAAATTGGACATCACATTTATCTCTCTCTGCCATGGGAATAGATATGGGAGATATTAATAATGATGGTTTTATCGATATTTTTATAACAGACATGTTACCCGAAGGTGATCAACGGGTTAAAT
>DAOUPQ010000140.1 GCA_030626085.1 Flavobacteriia bacterium | reverse complement strand
ATAATTATTGTGGAAAATACCAAGAAGTAGAACCATATACGCCAAAGTAGAATAAATATGTTTTTAATTAAATTCATCAAAGCCAAAAATAGATTTTTTTTTGCACTTAAATAAATTTAGACAGTAAATGCGAAATATGTATTTTTGTTTTTTTAATATTTAAAAATATTGAGTTAATGTCTAGAATACTTACAGGGGTACAAAGTACCGGAACACCCCATTTAGGAAATTTATTAGGAGCAATCATTCCTGCTATTGAAATGTCGAGGAATTCAAAAGATGATTCTTTTTTGTTTATAGCTGATATGCATTCGCTTACATTGATAAAAGATGCAACTATCTTAAAACAAAATACTTATAGTACTGCTGCAACTTGGCTGGCATGTGGTTTAGATGTTGAAAAAACTGTTTTTTACCGTCAAAGTGATGTGCCTCAGGTAACTGAATTATCCTGGTATTTAAGTTGTTTTTACCCATATCAAAGGTTGACATTGGCGCATAGTTTTAAAGACAAAGCTGATAGATTAGAAGATGTAAATGCCGGTTTGTTCTCTTATCCGATGTTGATGGCGGCAGATATTTTAATTTATGATGCAGATGTTGTGCCTGTTGGAAAAGATCAGTTGCAACATTTAGAAATGACACGTGATGTTGCCAATAGGTTTAATTATCAAATGGGAGAAACTTTGGTTCCGCCGCAGGCAGAAATTCAAAAAGGCACCATGTATGTTCCCGGAACTGATGGCGAAAAAATGAGTAAATCTAAAGGAAATATCATCGATATATTTTTATCTGATAAGCAATTGCGTAAGCAGATTATGAAGATCAAAACTGATTCCACACCTTTGGAAGATCCAAAAGATCCGAAGATTTGTAATCTATTTGCTTTGTATAAACTGATTGCCACTGAACAACAGACCGAAGATTTGCGCACAAAATATTTAGCCGGTAATTATGGTTATGGCCATGCCAAGCAAGCATTTTATGAATTGCTTATAGAAAAATATGCCAAAGAACGCGAATTGTATAATTATTATATGAACAATTTATCTGAGATTGATAAAGCTCTGGAAATTGGCGCTCAAAAAGCGCATAAAATTGCTGATGATGTCTTACAAAGAGTTAGAAGTAAATTGGGGTATTGAATTTAAAGTGTAAAGTTTGAAGTAAAAAGTTGGAAGTTGGAAATACTTCTAAATTCAACATTCCTTGTTTCTTGTTCTGAAATCAAAATGAATATCGAACAAGCCCGCTTACCGGCGTGGCAGGGATTAACGATCTTAGAATATCGAATTTTGTACATTACACTATCATCACACAAATTCAGCATTAAAAATATCAGAAAAATGTTTTAACATTTTTGTTTTAACTTCTTTATGCGGAATCTTTTTGTTGAGTTCGGCTTCTAATGAGGTTACAGTTTTACCTCTGATGCCACATGGAATAATGTGATCAAAAAACCCCAGATCAGTATTAACATTTAGTGCAAATCCATGCATGGTAACCCAACGGGAAGTTCTTACACCCATGGCACAAATTTTTCGTGCAAAAGGGGTATCAACATCTAACCAAACCCCGGTTTCACCTTTGCTTCTTTCTCCTTTTAGACCGTATTCGGCAATAGTTTGTATGATAACCTCTTCTAATTTACGCATGTATAAATGGATGTCAGGAAAGAAATTGTCTAAATTGATGATAGGGTAACCAACAATTTGTCCCGGGCCATGATAGGTGATATCACCACCTCGATTTGATATAATAAATGAAATTCCTTTTTCCTTTAAGCTTTCTTCATTTAATAATAAATTGTTGATGTTTCCATTTTTACCAATGGTGTAAACATGAGGATGTTCAGTAAATATAAAATAATTTGGAGTTAGATGATCAGTTTTATTTTTCCTGTTATCGAGTTTGATGTCAATAATTTCTTCAAATAATTTTACTTGATAATCCCAGGCATCCTGATAATCTTTTAATCCCAATTCCTGTAATTGAATCTTTTGCATAATAAATGAGTGAATGAAAGAGAGATTGTTTGAGTAAGTATTTTACTTCAATAAACCTCACGTTGTCATTACCTGATCTTATTCCAAAATTACCGTAAAGCTAAGAGATTTTGGATCCTCTGTAAGGGTTTTTAAATTTGTTTCAATGTATAAGGTCTTTCTGTCAGAGCTATATCTGGCATTTTTGTAAGTAGTACTTTTTATTGGTTTTGGAAAATGATATTCTAAGGCGTAAGTCATTTCATCCATATAGGACATTGATTGTTCCATTGATTTTTTATAAGCTTCTTTTTGTTCTTTGGTTAATTCTCTTTCAATAACTTTTCGCTCAAATTTTTTACCATTAAAACTAAATTTAACATCAGTGGGAGAGGAGGGAGATTCTTCATTTTTATTTTCATTAATTGAACTTCCTTTTGAGATCTTGTCCTGTAAATTTTCAAGTTCATTAAGATCTTTAAAATCAAAAATAAAGTCCATTAAAAAAATTCCTTTAGCTTCATCAGTAGCAATATGTAATTTCATATCTTTTAATGCTTTCAATTTTTCTTGTTCTTCTTTAGAAAGGATGGCAATACTGTCTTTTTTTTCGATAAGAAAATCATTAAAATTGATGAGTGTATCAAATACTTCAGGATCTTCAATTTCAATTGAATCTCCAATATCTTGTATGGCTTTCATCATGGAGCTCATATCCATATTTAAAGTATAAGAACCGCTACCATCACTGTTGAGATTAATTTTTTCGGTAAACTGGCAAGATACAATGCTGATTATGACAAGAATAATACTCAGATATTTTAAAATTGTTTGCATATTTTTAATTTTTAGGATTATTAAGAATAATCAAAGCGGCAATTACACCCGGAACCCAACCTAGAGTAGTTAGAATTAAAACAATTAAAATTGAACCACATCCCCTGTCAAGAACAGCTAATGGGGGCATAATTATGGATAACAGAACGCGCCAGAAATTCATATGGTTATATTTGAAATTCTATACAAAAATCGATAAAAATTCTATATCTATGGTGTCATATTTAAAAAAATTAATAATTCAAAAATTGAAAGATTAAATAATTCTATTTTAAAATTTTTATATTGTTCAATCACAATTACACATTGCCTATTTTTGAAAAGCGTTGTACATTTGCGCCTTATTATTAAAAACAAACATTTTAACAAATGCAATTATCAGAACAAGAAATTGTACGTAGAGAATCCCTACAGAAATTAAGAGATCTAGGAATAAACCCTTATCCTGCTGAGCAATTTAAAACTACAGCAACTGTAAAAGAAGTTGTTGATAAATTTGAAACCTTAGAAAATAAAGAAGTGATTCTTGCCGGAAGAATGATGAGCAGAAGAATTATGGGAAAAGCTTCGTTTGCAGAATTGAAAGATGCTACAGGAAGGATGCAAATTTATCTCAATCGAGATGAGATTTGCCCTGATGAAGATAAAACTATGTACAATGATGTGTTTAAAAAATTGCTTGACATTGGTGATATTATCGGTATAAAGGGTGAGGTTTTTAAGACCAAAGTTGGCGAGATCTCTGTAAAAGTAAAAGAATTGACTCTTTTATCAAAAGCATTGAAACCAATGCCTATCGTAAAAGTGGATGCTGATGGAAAAACCCATGATGCTTTTAGTGATGCTGAACAGCGTTACCGTCAGCGTTATGTTGATCTGATTGTAAATGATCATGTAAAAGAAACTTTTATCAAACGAACAAAGGTTACCAATTCTATTCGTCAGTTTTTAAACGACCGTGGTTATTTAGAGGTTGAAACACCCATTTTACAACCTATTCCCGGGGGTGCTGCTGCTCGTCCGTTTATAACGCATCACAATGCTTTAGACATGCCATTGTATTTACGAATTGCCAATGAACTATATTTAAAACGTTTGATAGTAGGTGGTTTTGATGCGGTTTATGAGTTTGCTAAAGATT
>DAOUPQ010000106.1 GCA_030626085.1 Flavobacteriia bacterium | reverse complement strand
GGTTTCGATGTCTCGCATCTGTACAAAGCTAAAACCTGAATAATCCGGGTTAAGCGGGATCTTGGTTTAATATCTCAACCCTTGGGTCGATTATTATTATTGGGTTCAGGGCTTGCCCTGAGGTATAATATCTATTATTTATTACATAACAGATATTTTTTTATCTAATATATTTCAAAAGTTTCATTTTCTTTTTAAGAGGTTTTAGTTCTTTCTCCATAATACTTTAGTTCTTTTATTGTATTATTTCTCTTTAGTTTTAAATTCTCTCTTCCAAATATACTGTACTACTGAAAACATAAATGCGGTAGACCATCCAATAAGTAGTATTCCATTAATTGCTTCAAATCCGGATAAAATTCTGTTAGTTGGACTAATCGTTATATCTCCATAACCAAGTGTGGAAAAGGTAACCAATGAAAAATACATTGCTTTTTCAATAGTGTCAAATTCAGTTACTCCTGGCAAAAAATAGTATGTAAAAGCCCAAATTCCTGATTGAATAAAATGTAATAACAAAAGGAAAAAAGCAGTAAAAATTAAAAGTCGGACATTTTTTTTACTAAAGCTAATAGTAGATAACGATTTGTAATTATTTTCAATATGGTTTAACCAATAGTTGGTTCCGTAACCTTGGATGGTTACAGTTATTCCGATTATGATCAATCCGATAATAATATTAACAAACATATTTAGAATATATAATTAAAAAACTAAGTTAGTTTAATTTACAATACTAACAAATTTTAGTAAGTTTAAATGAATGACGAGATACTAAATATATGTTATATTTTTAGTCATGAATATCTCATTTTTTATAGATTTCAATCACATTCTCCCCGGTTGATTTTTTATAAGCTCTGTACATGCCTGAAGTATTAAAGTCCCACGCAATATTACCATTTTTATCTAAACCAATTAATCCGCCATCTCCGCCAAGGCTGTCAATCTCAACATGAACAACATGCTTTAAAGCTTTTTTTAAACTGAGATTTTTATATTGAATTAGGTTAGAAACCTCATGAGCAGCAAGAGTTCTGATAAAATATTCGCCTGTTCCTGTGGCTGAAACACCACAAGTTAGATTGTTAGCATAAGTTCCTGCTCCAATTATTGGAGAATCACCGATTCGTCCAAATTTTTTATTGGTCATTCCTCCGGTGGAAGTTCCGGCAGCTATATTTTTTTCCTTATCTATAGCTACACAACCAACAGTACCAAGCTTATGTTCATCTATTTGTTCAGACCCTTTTTTGGGTTTTATTTTGAATAGGATCTTTTCACCTGCTTTTTCTTTTACTTTAATCAGACTTTTATATCTTTTCTCAGTATAAAAATAAGAAGCATCTTCAAATTGTAAATGGTATTGTCTTGCAAATTCTTCGGCACCTTTTCCGGAAAGCATTATATGCCTTGTACTATCCTTTACCAATAATGCAGCATTGATAGGATTTCTAATTAAAGAGACTCCTGCAACAGCACCGGCATTTAAAGTTTTGCCATCCATGATAGAGGCATCCATTTCCTGTTTGCCTAAACTATTAAAAACAGCACCTTTACCGGCATTAAAAAGAGGTGAGTCTTCCATAATATTAACGGTTTTTTGAACAGCTTCAATAGCGGTACCACCGTTTTTTAAAATTGTATAGCCCACATCAAGTGCTTCTTGTAATTTATCTCGATAAGCTTTTTCTTGCTCATCGGTCATATATTCTTTTTTAATGGTACCGGCACCTCCGTGAATTACCAAAGCAAAAGGTATTTCTTTTTTTAAAGGTTTTTCTTTCAGATTAATATTTGAATCATTTTTACAAGATGTAAATGGAGAAAAGAAAAAAATAATTAAAAGAAATTCAAGTGTAAATTTTTGCATTTTAAACGTATTTATTATCTTAGGTTAAATGTAAGAAAAATTATTTTGTTAAGAATCTAAATAATAAATCAAACCTTTTTTTTTGGTTTTAATAACAGTATTGTAAAGCCTGAAAGTAAAAAATATTTATATTTGTTTTTTTAAACCAATTAAATCAGAAATAATGAAAAAAAGAATTACAATTTTGACACCTTTTATTTTACTTTTCTTATCGTATTTTATGTTTTCTTATACTACAGAAACATTAAATATGAATGATGAAGTGATTAATTCTATAACCTTAGATGAAATTGAGATACCCAATGATGTTCAGGAAGTACTAAAAGAAAAATGTTATGGTTGCCATAATACAGAATCAAAAGGAGTGAAAAGTAAGAAGAAATTTAATATTGATCACTTAACTGATGGAAAATATTCTAAAGGAAAATTGGTAAGCAAATTAGGTAAAGTAGTTGAAGAGCTTGAAGAAAATAACATGCCACCCGAAAAATTCTTGACAAAATATCCAGATAAAGAATTGACTACAGAGGAATCAAAATTATTGATGGAATGGGCTAAGAGTCAAAGAGAAGCATTAATGGGAGAATAAATATCAATTAATGGCTAAGAAGGAAAAAATATTTTGGTACACAATAATAGGGTTGTTTTTTTTAATGCAGATCTATCCTGTTACTCGTCCGGAAGTTATAGCTGATAATCCGAATGATCTTTTAAAAAACGTGGATGTACCTGAAAATATTTCCTCAATGTTGAGATCAGCCTGTTATGACTGTCATTCTAATGAAACTATTTATCCCTGGTATGCGAGTATAGCCCCAGTTAAATGGATCGTTTATGACCATACAGAAGAGGGGAGAGAAGATCTGAATTTTTCTGAATGGAATGCTTTAAGTAAATCAGATAGGGTAGAGGCGCTGGATGATATTATTGAAGAAGTAACAGATGGAAAAATGCCTTTAAGATTTTATCCATTAACTCATAAGGATGCCAAACTTGGTGAAGAAGATCGGCAAGTACTTTCCGATTGGGCTGAAAGTTTAATGGAAGAAATGTTTTAAATTTTTGACAATTTCACTATATATTATTTGAAAAAGATATTCGACTTTTCCCAATGCTTTGCTATTTGAAAAAAGTCTTCGATTTTTCCCAATGCTTCGCTATTTGAAAAAAGTCTTTGATTTTTCCTAATGCTTCGCTATTTGAAAAAGATATTCGACTTTTCCCAATGCTTTGCTATTTGAAAAAGATCTTCGATTTTTCCCAATGGATATCCATTTCATCCAAGGTCATATTAGATAATTCTTTTCCTTCTTTAGCGGCTTCTTTTTCGAGGAATTGAAAACGATTGATAAATTTTTTGTTGGTTTTTTCTAAGGCGCTTTCAGGATCTACTTTTATAAAACGAGCATAATTGATTAATGAGAAAAGTACATCACCAAATTCTGATTCAATTTTATTTAAATCTTCTTGCTTAACTTCCTCATTCAATTCATTAATTTCTTCCTGAACTTTTTCAAATACCTGTTCCGGTTTTTCCCAATCAAAGCCTGCTGATGCTGCTTTGTCTTGAATTCGTGATGCTTTGATCATGGCGGGAAGTGATTTTGGAACTCCCTCTAAAACAGAATTTCTACCTTCTTTAAGTTTGAGTTTTTCCCAGTTTTTGGCTACTTCTTCATCGGTTTCTGCAATAAAATCTCCAAAAACATGAGGATGACGATTTACCAATTTTTCATTAATTCCTGTGATAACATCAGCAATATCAAAATCGTTTTTTTCAGATCCAATTTTTGCATAAAAAACAATATGAAGTAAAAGGTCTCCAAGCTCTTTTTTTATTTCTGTAATGTCATTATCTAAAACAGCATCACCAAGTTCATACGTTTCTTCAATGGTTAAATGCCTAAGAGATTGCATTGTTTGTTTTCTATCCCATGGGCACTTCTCACGAATCTCATCCATGATATCCAAAAGTTCATTAAAAGCGTTTAGTTGTTGTTTGCGGTTGGTCATAGAAAGATGTTATTTTTTCTCTTCTTTGGTGTTGTCTTCTTTTTCTTCTTCCTTTTCCTCTAAATTTTTAAAGTCAAAACCTGAATCAACCAGAGTATTGTACCATAAAACTATTTTTTTAATGTTTGAAGGATATACTCTTTCTTCATCATAATTGGGTAATATTTCACTAAAAAAAGACTGTAGCTGTTTTTTATCTGACTTAGGGTCGATTGTCTTTTTGCCATTTTCTTTTTTGTGGATGTTTAAAAACACTTCTCTTAAAGGTATTTCATCATCGTAAGTATAAATGGCAATATCGCTTAGCGCACTAATGCTGTTTAATGAATTGACAGGGAATCTTTTTTTGTCTTGTAAAGATTCTACGATAATGGCATTTTTACCTTGCGAAATCACTTGGTATAATCCGGGTTTCCCGGAAATGGATACTATTTTATCAATATTCATATTTTTTATTTTGTCTTATATTTAGTAATTAAATTATCTTTTAGCCTTAGGAAATTTCATCCTATAAGCAACTTCAACTTTACCTTTAGAGATATTGTCTAATTTTTTTCTTAGCAATCGCTTTTTTAATGAAGATAATCTATCAGTAAACATGATACCTTCAGTATGGTCATATTCGTGTTGTATAATTCTGGCAGCCAAACCACTAATCGTTTTCTTATGTTTATTAAAATTTTCATCTTCATAAGAGATCGTGATGGTTTCTTTTCTTGTTACATCTTCATTGATGTTAGGAATGCTTAAACAGCCTTCGTTAAAAGTCCATTCTTCACCTTCTTCTTTTAAAATTTTCGCATTTATAAAAACTGGTTTAAAGTCTATTAAAAATTCTTTTTCATCTTCATCAAGCTCTTCCATATCGGCAAAAGGAGATGCATCGATAACAAATAGCCTTATTGCTTTTCCAATTTGCGGAGCAGCCAAACCAACACCATTTGATTCGGTCATGGTTTTTTTCATTTCTTCGATAAGTTCTGGTAGATTGGGATAATCTTTATTTATTTCAACACAAACTTTTCTAAGAATTGGATCGCCGTATGCATAAACGGGTAACATCATATATTTTATTTTTTATTATATAAATAACTTTGCAATATTATAGTGGCACTTATTTCATCCAGCAAAGCCTTATTTTGTCGTTTTTTTTTCTTTAATCCGCTATCAATTAAAGTTTGAAATGCCATTTTTGAAGTAAAACGTTCATCAACTCTTTTGATAGGAATATCTGAAAACTTTGTTTGTAATTTTTCAATAAAAGGAAGAATAAATCTTTCACTTTCTGAAGGTTTATAATTCATTTGTTTGGGTTCACCTATCAAAAATAATTCAACTTCTTCAGTTTTTAAATAATTTTCTAAAAAGTCAAAAATTTTGTCTGTTTCAACAGTTGTCAAGCCTGAAGCTATGATCTGCAATTCATCAGTTACTGCAATTCCTATCCTTTTTTCACCATAATCAATAGCAATAATTCGACCCATTTACTTGAAAATTTTTGCAAATTTACCCTTTTTTTACAACAAAAGAATAAAAATAAATATGTAAAATATCTTTGCGTATTTTTTATATTTGCGACTAGTAATACAATTTATGGAGGATATTAGAAAAACTATAGAAAATACCTGGGATAATAGAGAACTGTTAAAAGAAGATAAGGTTCAAAATGGTATAAGAAAAGTTATTGATCTTTTAGATATTGGTCAATGCTTTTAGGTAAAAAAGTTTTGATTATTCCATATAGATATAAAATTACCTAAAAATTCTTTTTGAAAAAAATACTTGTCATACAACAAAAAATGATTGGTGATGTGCTTGTGAGCTCAATCATTTGTAACAATTTAAAAAAAGCATATCCTGATCATCAAATTCATTATATGATTTATGCTTCTACAACACCGGTTATAGAGGGAAATCCGAATATTGATAAGTTAATTTTATTTACCGAAGATTATCGTCAAAGTAAAGTTGCTCTTATAAAATTTATAATATCTCTTCGCAAAGAAAATTACGATATTATTATTGATGCATATTCAAAGTTAGAGAGTTGGCTGACTGTACTATTATCAAATGCAAAACGAAAAATTTCTTATAAGAAAAAGGGCAGAACTTTTTTATATACAGATAATGTAAAAATGCAGGATAAACCTAAAACCAATTTAGGTTTGGCAATTGAAAGAAGATTGTCTTTATTAGATCCATTACATTTAGATATTGATATTGATCCCGTACCTAAGTTATATGTATCAAAAGAAGAAACGGCATTTGCTAAAAAGTTACTGAAAGACCACGGTGTAGATACAAGAAAACAAACTATAATGATATCAATTATTGGTAGTTCTGATAATAAGACCTATCCTTTGAGATATATGTCAGAAATAATTGATTTTATTGTCGATAATTCAAGTGTAAATATCTTATTTAATTATATTCCAAATCAGATAACAGATGCTAAAAAGATCTATGATCATTGTAAAATTGATACAAAAAAACAAATATATTTTGATGTTTTAGGGGGCAATTTAAGAGAATATATTGCTTTAATGAATGAATGCACTTTTATTATTGGAAATGACGGTGGTGCAATGAATATTGCAAAAGCACTTAACAAACCTTCATTTATTATTTTTTCACCTTGGATTGAAAAACAGATGTGGGCGACATTTGAGGATGGAAAAACACATAAATCAGTACATCTTAAAGATTATAAGCCTGAACT
>DAOUPQ010000117.1 GCA_030626085.1 Flavobacteriia bacterium | reverse complement strand
ATGGTACAAATTGATAAACCACTAATTGGTAAAACAAATGAAACTTGGAATTATTCATCAGGAACTACCAATTTATTATCAGGTTATTTATTAAAACAATTCTTTAAAAATCAACAGCAATACCTGGATTTCTGGTATACTGAATTATTTGACAAAATTGGAATGTTTTCAGCATTGGTAGAAACTGATATGGCTGGCAATTTTGTTGGTTCTTCTTATGGATGGGCAAATACAAGAGATTGGTCAAAATTTGGTTTGTTGTATTTACACGAGGGAAACTGGAATGGTGAACAAATCTTTAAGCCTGAATGGGTGAAATATGTGGCAACTCCAACAAATACTTCCAACGGAAGATATGGCGCACAGTTTTGGTTAAATGCCGGAAGTCATTATCCCAATGTTCCAAAAGATCTTTATTCTTGCAACGGTTATCAAGGACAATTTGTTTTTATTATTCCTTCAAAAGAAATGGTAATTGTACGTACCGGTTTGACCGAGGAAGATGAGTTCGATTTTAATGGGTTTTTAAGTGATATTTTAAACAGTGTTAAATAATAGTGATTAAAGAAAAACTCCAATAATCCTTTCTGAGAGCAGTTAATTTTTAAAGATTTTTATGAATAAAAAATACTTATTGTTTTTTTTGATCTTATTTTTTAGCGGAATTGTATTTGCTCAAGATTCAACATCTGTTGATGATGAAAAACAGAAAATTAAAAAAGGATGGAATTTTGGAGTTCTACCTACGATAACATACAATTCTGATTTAGGTTTTCAATATGGAGGTTTAGTAGATCTTTATAATTATGGTACCGGAGATATTTATCCAAAATATTATGAACGATATTTTTTGGAGATTTCTAGATTTACAAAGGGTAGTGGGAGATATAATTTTTCTTTTGAATCGAATAAATTATTTAAAGGAAGAACATTTTATTTTGATATTCTGTATATACCAGATGAGCAGTTTGATTTTCTTGGTGCAAACGGATATGAATCTGTTTATAATAGGTCATGGGAAGATAAAAAAGATTCCAACTACAAGTCTAAAATGTTTTATAAAAATCAAACAAAAAGGCTAAGAATTAAGGCTGATATTTTAAATCCAATTTCTAATGGTTGGAGCTGGTTGGCTGGTTTTGAATTTTATAATTATTCGGTTAATACCATAGATGTAAAGAAGTATAATGATGGAAGAGATGAAGGTGATCAAATACCCGATACTAAAGAAATGCCGGGTTTATGGGATAGATATAAAAAGTGGGGTTTAATAGATGCAAAAAACGCAAACGGAGGTTCCTTTTTGGGAATGAAATTGGGTTTGCTCTATGATACTCGGGATAATTGGACCAATCCTTCTAAAGGAATTTGGACAGAAGCAATTTTAATTTGGGTTCCTAAATTTATTGGTAATACGGATGAAGGTTATCTGAAATTAAATATTACACACAGACAGTATTTTACCATTATTCAAAATAAAATAACTTTTGCCTATCGCCTGGGTTATATCGGAAATATTATTGGAGACGAACCTTATTTTGCACTTCCAATTATGTATAGTGTTATGTTGAAAAATGTTGCATCTGAAGGTTTAGGAGGAAAAAGAACCTTAAGGGGGATAAGAAGAAACAGAGTTGTAGGTGATGGTGAAGCTTATGGAAATGCAGAATTCAGATATAAATTTTGGAATTTCAAATGGTTTAAGCAAAATTGGTATATGTCAACAAATGCATTTATTGACGCAGGTAGAGTTGTGCAATTATTACCATTAAATGAAAAAGTAAATCAAATTGAAGCTGAATTTGCTCCCTTAACTGATATTGATTATTGGGGTAATTATGCTATTTCAGGGAATGATACAAAAGATGATTACTTTGATTTTGGAGCAGAAAAACTACATATAAGCTATGGCTTAGGTTTAAGAATAGCCATGAATGAGAATTTTGTTGTTGGATTAGATTATGGCTTAACTGCCAATTCACAAGATGGTGATTCAGGTATGTATATTGGTTTGAATTATGCTTTTTAGTTAGTTGAACTAATAATTTTGTTTTTTTTAAATTTCAAAACCCATATCAACTTTTAGTTTTTCGGCTATTAATTTGAAAATTCTAGATTTTAAAGCAGGTATTTTAACTTTATTGATCACTTCGTTTCCAAATGCAAAAAGTAACAATGCTTTGGCTTCTTTAATTGGAATACCTCTTGATTGCATATAAAAAATCGCATTTTTATCTATCTGACCAATAGTGCAACCATGGGAGCATTTTACATCATCTGCAAATATCTCCAATTGAGGTTTTGCATTGATTGAAGCTTTATCACCTACTAAAATATTATCATTTTGTTGAAAAGCATTGGTTTTTTGAGCTTTTTTATCTACAATTACTTTTCCGTTAAAAACTCCGGAAGCCGAATCATCATAAATGCCTTTATACAATTCATGACTTTCACAATTTTCATGTTTATGATTAATTATAGTATGATTATCAACATGCTGTTTGCCCTCAATAATAGTTATACCATTAAGATTTGTAGTAATGTGTTCACCTTCATGATATACATTAATATTATTTCGTGTTAATTTACCACCAAAGGTAAAAGTATTTACAGAAGCAATACTTCCTTCTTTTTGTTGAATATAAGTATGATCAATTATCGAAGCATTATTTTTATCATTTTGCACTTTGTAATAATTAACAATTGCCCGTTTATGTGCAAAGATTTCAGTAACACAATTTGTAAGAATTTTATTTTTATTCAAGTTTTGATGACGTTCGTAGATTTGAACATGTGAATTCTCGCCTACTATGATTAAGTTTCTTGGATTTAACATCAGCTCTTTTTCACTTCCTGTAGAGAAAAATAATACTTGAATAGGTTTTTCTAAAATGGTATTTTTTGGGATATTAATAAATGCACCCTCTTTTGAAAATGCTGTATTTAACGAGGATAAACTGTCATTTTTTGATGTAATTTTATCAAAATAATGATCGATGATCATTTTATATTTTGGTTTTTTTAAAGCGGCTGATAAAATACAAACATCAGCTTCTTCATGAGTAGTATCTG
The DNA here is from genome assembly GCA_030626085.1 of Flavobacteriia bacterium. Lineage (GTDB taxonomy): Bacteria > Bacteroidota > Bacteroidia > Flavobacteriales > Flavobacteriaceae > Namhaeicola. The sequence goes on along the minus strand of DAOUPQ010000117.1, from coordinate 2,933 downwards.
ATAAAAACGAACTGTAAACACCATCTACAAATACAATTCTATAAGATTCGATCTCGTGTAAAAAATATTTTTTAATATCTTTTAGTTCAACATTATTGTCTAAAGAAGGAAAAACGCTATAATCGTATTTTAGTATAGGGTTAAGAGAAGTGTATTTCCATTCTTCATTTTTTTTGGTTGGAAATCCTAATTTTTCAAAATTCTCAATTGCTTTTATGCGCAAATCATGAACATCTGAATCCAGATCAATGTTCCCTTTATTTTCGAATGCCATAAATGAGGCAAGTAGTTTGTCTTTTAATTCCATCTTACATTTAAGATTTAATCTTTTACTATTAAATGATTTTTATTTGGTACGTTATAAATTCCCTTCCCAAAGGGAAGGGTTAGGGATGGGCTTATTTTAACCAATCATACCCTTTTGCTTCTAGCTCATGAGCCAATTCTTTTCCTCCTGATTTTATGATCTTTCCATTGTGTAAAACGTGCACATAATCAGGTATGATATAGTCTAGAAGTCTTTGGTAATGCGTAATCACAATAGTAGCATTATCTTTATTTCTCAGTTTGTTTACACCGTTTGCTACAACTTTTAAGGCATCGATATCTAAGCCTGAATCAGTTTCATCCAAAATGGCCAGTTTAGGTTCAAGCATAGCCATTTGAAAAATCTCATTTCGTTTTTTTTCTCCACCCGAAAAACCTTCGTTTAATGAACGAGATAAAAACTTACGATCCATTTTTAAAAGCTCAGCTTTTTCACGAATCATCTTCAGCATATCTTTTGCCGGTAAATCTTCTAAGCCTTGCGCTTTTCTTTTGGCATTGATTGCTGTTTTTATAAAATTAGTTGTGGTGACTCCGGGAATTTCGATAGGGTATTGAAATGATAGAAAGATACCTTTATGAGCCCTTTCATCTGGTGAAAGATCTAAGATATTCTTACCATCTAAAGTGATTTCACCTTCAAAAATTTCATAGGTTTCATTTCCGGCAATTACTGATGAAAGTGTACTTTTACCAGATCCATTTGGACCCATTATTGCATGAACCTCTCCCGGTCTAATTTCTAAATTGATTCCTCTTAGAATTTCTTTTCCTTCTATTCCGGCGTGTAAATTTTTAATACTAAGCATTTTTATTTGGTCTTAATGTCTAAAGTCGAAAGTTGAAAGTCAAGAGATTAACTTAATAGCCTGACATTTAACTTATGATTTAAAACTTATTTATTTTTATATGAATTTTTTAAATATTTTATCATTCCACTTATCATTTTTGATATTCCTGTTATTTGATTACATAACTTATCAAAATCATCTTTATTGATATAATTTAAATCTAATGACAGAAACAATTGTGATCTAACTTCTCCTGCTGAACCTTTAGCGTAATACAGAAATTGGATAAATTCTTTATCAGTATTTCTTTCAAAACCCTCTGCAATATTTGAACTTACAGATATAGATGCGCGTCTAATCTGTCTTTTTAAATCATAATCTTTATCAAATAGTCCATTATTTGAAATTTCGTAGAGTTTCTGATTAAAACTTCTACTTTCTATCCAAATATTTAATTCTTCAAATGAATTTACTTTTCCCATTTTAAATTTTATTTCCTGACTTTCGACTTTCGACTTTTGACTTTCGACCTTTGACCTTTGACTTTTGACTTTTGACCTTTGACCTTTGACTTTTGACTTTCGACCTTTGACTTTTGACTTTCGACCTTTGATTTTTGACTTTCGACCTTTGACTTTTGACTTTCGACCTTTGATTAGTTTAACCTACACTCCCTTCCAAACTAATCTCCAACAATTTCTGTGCTTCCACTGCAAATTCCATAGGTAGTTTATTCAATACTTCCTTACTAAATCCGTTTACGATTAGAGCAATGGCCTTTTCGGTATCAATACCTCTTTGATTACAATAAAATAATTGATCTTCACCAATTTTGCTTGTTGTTGCTTCGTGTTCAACTAGTGCGGATTTATTTTTAGTTTCTATATATGGAAAAGTATGTGCGCCACATTCATTTCCCATCAGTAAAGAATCACATTGTGAAAAATTTCTGGCATTTTCTGCTCGTGAATTTATCTGAACCAATCCGCGATAAGAATTTTGTGATCTACCTGCAGATATTCCTTTTGAAATAATTGTACTTCGGGTATTTTTACCCAAATGGATCATCTTTGTTCCGGTATCAGCCTGTTGATAATTATTGGTTACCGCAATAGAGTAAAATTCACCAACAGAATTATCACCTTTCAAAATACAACTTGGATATTTCCAGGTAACTGCACTTCCGGTTTCTACCTGTGTCCAGGAAATTTTTGAATTCTTATGACAAATTCCTCGTTTGGTTACAAAATTATAAACGCCACCTTTACCTTCAGCATTACCGGGATACCAGTTTTGTACAGTAGAGTATTTAATTTCAGCATTATCTAAAGCAATTAGTTCGACCACAGCAGCATGTAACTGATTTTCATCACGGGCAGGTGCAGTACAACCTTCTAAATAACTCACATAACTACCTTCATCAGCAATTAATAAAGTTCGCTCAAATTGTCCGGTTCCTCCTTAATTTATTCGAAAATAAGTAGATAGTTCCATCGGACATCTTACTCCTTTAGGGATATAACAAAAAGATCCATCCGTGAAAACGGCAGAATTTAAAGCTGCATAAAAATTATCAGTTTTCGGAATAATACTACCGATATATTTCTTTACTAATTCCGGATGATCTTGAATTGCTTCTGAGATCGGACAAAAAATAATACCTTTTTCAGCCAGTGTTTTCTTAAAAGTTGTAGCAACAGAAACAGAATCCACCACTATATCCATTGCAACATTACTTAAACGTTTTTGTTCATCAATAGATATTCCCAGTTTTGTAAAAGTTTTTAAAAGTTCCGGATCAACCTCATCTAAACT
>DAOUPQ010000051.1 GCA_030626085.1 Flavobacteriia bacterium | reverse complement strand
GCCGTATTTTGAACAGAAAAGAAATGCTTACCAAAAAACAATGGAAAAGATATGAAGAAGCACAAAGATCATTTGATAAACCGGTAATTATCGCAACTCAGGAAGAAGCAATTGAAAGAGAAAAGAAAGTTTCTAAAAAAACCAAAACCTGGAAAATAAAAGCCGAAAATGTTCGTGATTTTGCCTTTGCTACTTCCAGAAAATATATATTGGATATGCAGGCCGTTAAAATTGGCGGGAAAACTGTTATGGCTGTTTCTATTTATCCGAAAGAAGGTAATCCGCTTTAGGAAGAATATTCTACTAAAGTTGTTGCACATACTATTAAAAATTATTCTAAACTTATGTTTGATTACCCATACCATAAAGCCATTTCAGTAAATGCAAAACAACAAGGTATGGAATATCCTATGATCTGCTTTAATTTTGGCCGACCCAAAGCAGATGGTACATACAGCCAAAGAACTCGTAACGGAGTGATTGGTGTTATCATTCATGAAGTAGGCCATAACTGGTTTCCAATGATCGTAAATTCTGATGAACGTCAATGGGGCTGGATGGATGAAGGTTTAAATACCTTTGCACAATTATTGACCGAACAAAATTTTGAGTCAGGATTTCCTTCAAGAGCATTCCCCTCTAATGTGGTTAATTATATGGATGGTGACCAAAGTAAAATATCACCAATTATGACAGCTCATGACTATGTTTTTAATAGTGGACAAAATGCTTATGCTAAACCGGCCGCCGGTCTATATATGTTACGTGAAGTAATTTTAGGCCATGAATTGTTTGACAAAGCTTTTAAAACTTATGCCAATAGATGGAAATTTAAACACCCTACTCCTGCCGACTTCTTTAGAACAATGGAAGATGCCTCTGGTACTGATCTTGATTGGTTTTGGAGAGGATGGTTCTATACTACTGAAAACAATGATATTGGTATTAAAGATGTAAGAAAATATGTAATAACTGACAAACCAACAAGTAGAGCTAAAGGGATGTTTCAGGGGTTTGGTGCAGATATAAATGATTATTTGCCGGCTTTATTTTTAGTCAATCCTGATAGTGATGAATATACTCCTGAAATGGCAAATAATACTGATCCGATGAATGATTTTAAGTTTATGAAAGATTATTTAAATGAAAACTATAGTAGCCAGGAAATTAAAGAATTGAAGAATACTAAATATTTCTATGAAATTATTTTTGAAAAACCAGGGGGATTGGTAATGCCAATTATTGCTGAATTCATTTATAAAGACGGCTCTAAAGAAGAAAAATATTTTCCTGCAGAAATTTGGAGATTCAATGATAAAGAGATCAAAAAATTATTTGCTACAGATAAAGAGATCAAAGAAATAAATATTGATCCAAATAAAATTACAGCTGATGTAAACCTTAATAATAACAGCTGGCCAAAGAAAAAGGAAGATACCAAATTTGATCAATTCAAAAAGAAAAGTGTTGATCACTAAGCTTAATCTTTACAAGATACCAAAGTTTTCTCGTGATGGCTTTGGTATATTTTTTTATTCATAACCAATAAAATTAAAAATGAAGAATTTTCTTTTATCATTTATCATATTAATGAATTTTATTGGCTATACACAAAGTAAATATCATGTAAATACCAATACTGCAACTCTACACTGGAAAGGTTTTAAATCATCCAGTTCTCATTACGGCACAATTAGCTTAAAAGAAGGTTTTTTTACTGTAAATAATAATCAAATTACAGGTGGTGAATTTATTATTGACATGAATAGTATCATTGTACTGGATCTGCATTCAAAAAATAAATCAAATAATCCTTTGGTAAATCACTTAAAAAGTGTCAATTTTTTTGAGGTTTCCACCTATCCTACTGCCAAATTTGAAATAACTGATACAGAAAATAAAAAAGATAAAACCTTAATAAAGGGTAAGCTAACTTTAAAAAATAAAACCAATCCCATTGAATTTTTAGCAACGGTTACCATTGATGGAAATAACTTGGAATTTTACAGCGAAACATTTAAAATTGATCGTTGTAAATGGAATGTTAAATATAATTCAAAATCGTTCTTTAAAAATTTAAAAGAAAGATCTATTAATGACTATATGGAAATATCTGTTAAAATTAAAGCCAATAAATAAATTTCTTTTAGCGTAATAAATTCAAATAACAATCTCTAAAGTGTTTTTAACTTCATTAATGATAAAATTACTATGAGCACTACTAATATGATCTAATGAAGTTAATTTATTGTTTAAAAAATCGCGATAAGCTTTCATATTTTTTACAACTATCTTTAAAATATAATCGTAATCTCCACTAATATTATAGCACTCTAAAACCTCATCAAATTTAATCACTTCTTTTTCAAACTTGCTTACAAACTCATGTTTGTGCTGCACTAATTTAATCTGACAATAAACCATAAAACCCTTTGCAACCTTTTCTTTATTTACAATGGCAACATACTTTTCAATCACACCTGCTTTTTCTAATTTTTTAATACGTTCGTAAATAGCAGTATTTGAAAGATCTAAGTAAATGGAAAGCTCTTTGGTTGTCATCTTACTATCTTTTTGTAAAAATGATAGAATTTTTTTATCTGTTTTATCAAAGTCCATCGGTAAAATTTTCTATAAAGTTTAACTTTAAGTTTGTATGATTGTAAATATAACTATTATTTCAATTTTTAATAGATATATTTTCGGTATATACTATTTTTAGCTGTTTTTTACTCTATTTTTCTTTAAATTTGTGTTTATTATTTAACATTATTATTAATATAAATTCAAAATTATGAGTTTTCATCCTGCTGATAAGATACAAGATCTACAATACTTTGGAGAATTTGGAGGTGTAAATCCTTCAATTTCTGATTCTTCAACCTATACTTTTTTACACGCAAAAACAATGATGGACACCTTTGAAGGAAATGCCGAAGGATGTTATTTATACTCTCGTCATTCCAGTCCCAGTAATTTAAATCTTGGCGAAGCACTTGCTGCTATGGAAGGTACTGAAACTGCCAATGTTGCTGCCTCAGGAATGGGCGCCATCACGCCTACGCTGATGCAACTTTGCAATAATGGTGATCATATTGTTTCTTCAAGAACAATTTACGGTGGTTCTTACGCTTTCTTAAAGAACTTTGCACCAAAATTTGGTATAACAACAACTTTTGTTAATATCACATCTTTAGAAAAAATCGAAGCTGCCATTAACAAAAATACAAAGGTAATTTACTGTGAAACCGTAAGCAATCCACTATTAGAAATTGCTGATATTAGAGAACTTTCTAAAATGGCCAAAAGACATAACCTGACTTTAGTTGTTGATAATACTTTTTCGCCCTTAAGCTTATCTCCTACTCTTTTAGGTGCAGATATTGTAATTCATAGTTTAACAAAATTTATCAATGGTTCAAGTGATACAGTTGGAGGCGTGATTTGTGGAACACAAGAATTTATCGATAGTTTGCGAAGTGTAATTGATGGTGCCAGTATGTTATTAGGACCTGTGATGGATAGTTTAAGATCTGCAAGTGTGTTGAAAAATATGCGCACATTACACCTTCGTATAAAAAAACACAGCGAAAATACTATGTATTTAGCCAAAAAGTTTGAAAAAGACGGAATTAAAATAATTTATCCCGGACTTAAAAGTCATCCCCAACATGAATTATACAAAACGATGTATAACGAAGAGTATGGTTTTGGCGGTATGCTTGCATTTGATGTAGGTTCTTTAAAAGTTGCTGACGACCTGATGGAATTGATGCAAAAAAGAAATCTAGGGTATTTGGCAGTTAGTTTAGGTTTTTATAAAACTTTATTTAATGCACCCGGCACGGGAACTTCTTCTGAAATTCCTTTAGATGAACAAGAAAAAATGGGTCTTTCTGACGGGCTGATCAGAATGTCAATTGGCCTGGATAACAATATTGAAAGAACATATCAGGAAATGAAAAAATGTATGATTGAAATAGGGGTTTTATAAATCAAAAATTTAAAGTCGAAAGTAAAAAGTTTTTACAACTTATTACTTTCGACTTTTTACTTTAAACTTTCCAAATACGCTACAACATTCTTGTCAATTCTATCTAAAATATTTGAAGTATTTGCTTTTATAAATTTTTTGCCTGTAATATTTTCATAGAGTTCGATATAACGATCTGATATTTCGGAAATCTTCTTATCTGTCATTTCCGGAATTTTTTGCCCTTTCAAACCCTGAAAACCATTCTCAATCAACCACTGTCTTACAAATTCTTTTGACAATTGTTTTTGATCTTCTCCTTTATCTTGCCTGTCTTGATAAACATCAGCATAAAAATAACGAGAAGAATCTGGCGTATGAATTTCATCGATCAAAACAATTTTACCCTCTTTTGTTTTGCCAAACTCATACTTAGTATCAACCAATATCAGATCTCTTTTTGCGGCAATTTCTGTACCACGCTCAAATAATTTACGTGTATAATCTTCTAAAACTTTATAATCTCCTTTACTTACAATTCCTTGAGCAATAATATCTTCTCTTGATATATCTTCATCGTGCAATCCGTCATCTGCTTTAGTTGAAGGTGTAATAATGGGTTTTGGAAATTTATCATTCTCTCTCATTCCATCGGGCATAGCAACTCCACAAATCAATCTTTTACCATTTCGATATTCTCTCCAGGCATGACCTGATAAATAACCCCTGATTACCATTTCAACTTTAAAAGGAGTACATAATTTACCTATCGATACATTAGGATCGGGTGATGCAAGCAACCAGTTTGGCACAATATCTTCAGTCTCTTCCATCATCATAAAAGCAATTTGATTTAACATCTGACCTTTATAAGGAATTTGCTTTGGCATAATAACATCAAATGCCGAGAGCCTGTCTGAAGCTACCATAACCATCAATTCATCATCAATATTATAAACCTCTCTTACTTTGCCTTTGTAAACATTCTTTTGTTTCGGAAAATGAAAATCTGTATCATTAATTGTATTCATTTTGTCATTGAATTATATTCTATTTATTATTCAAAATAAACTAATCGTTTATTGAACTTTTTTCAACTCTAATCCGTCATATGCAAGTATAAAAACACCTTGGTTAATAATACTTCCGGATGTGTTTTCAATATAATTAAATTTAGTTGAAATTCGTTCAGAAATACCCTGACCGGTTAAATCATAACTATCTGATAATCTCATTAATATATCATAGGTTTCATCAAATCCTTTCATAGCATATTTTGAGGGTATACCAAAAAAACGTTTTTTATAAGCAGAAATAAAATTCTTTGTATAATCAGTATTATAATCGATATAAGTATGTGAAGGATAATGAAAATTAACCCTGGCCAAATAGTTATTATCAATTTTATCGAATCTTTTATCCTTGTTAAAAGCAAATAAAGTTATACTGATTTTTTCAGGTAATACACCAAGATTATGAACGGCATCTGATATAAAAACCTTATCTGATCCAATTAATAAAACCCAATTATCTTTTATACTGTCAAGCGAAGTTTTAAATTTGTCAGGATTAATATATCCTTTTTTAGGTTTTAAAATAGTTATATCTTTTAATGAATCATTCAGTTTTAATTTACTCGTAATTGAATTTAGTTTAGTTACAGATTTGTTATCAGTTATGATAATTACCTTTTGATTACTGTAATTATTCTTAATATAATGCAACATCTCAAAAGACAATTGTTCATTTGTAGGTGATTCTTGAACTAATTTTCTTCTTTTGATAAATGAGTGATCTTTTTCTGAAATAGGTGAAATAAGTAAAACATCATTTAATGCTGTATTCTTTGCAATTTCATGTAAATTACTTAAGAACATCGGACCAATAATAACATCAGCATTACTTAAACTGCTCTCACTGCCAATTTTTTTAGTAACAGCTTTACTTTTTTGCGTATCAAACACTTTCATATTTACCGATAAACCTTGTTTTTTTAATGAATCAATAGCAACTAATGCTCCAAAATAGAAATCGGTAGATATATTGATTAACGTGTTGTTTTTAAAATTTAATGTATCTAAGTTAGATTGAAATGGTAACATCATCGCTATATTCAATTGCCTGTTTTCACCCATTTCATCAGCAAATAATGATTCATTTCTTATTATCTTATTAGGAATTTTAATAAGCATTCCTTCATTAACACCTAAAGATAATTCAGGATTATTTGCTATTAATTCTGCTTGAGTTAAATCAAATTGTTTGCTTAAACTATAAAGTGTTTCTCCTTTTTGCACTTCATGGACTTCAAAAGCAGCGTCATGATTAACAACTAATCTCTCATCAGGAACCAGGATCACATCATTAATTTGCAATCCATTTTTAATATCTGGATTTAATTGTTCTAATGAATCTATTGATATTCCGTATTGCTTGGCTATACTATATTTGGTTTCTTTTGGTTGAACAGCATAAGGTTTAAACCGTTGATCATTAAACTTATTTTCAATTTTGGGCAATGGAATTTTAAGTGTTTGACCTATCTGTAATCCGTATGATAATAAAAATGGATTGTGATTTTTTAAATCACTACTGGAAAGTTTATATGTAGAAGTAATATTGTAAAGCGTTTCTTTAGGCAAAACTTCATGGTAAACATAACCATCAACAATGATATCTCTACCACTTACTACATCAATTTCAAAATTGTTTATATCCCGATTTTTGTTGTAATTGATATTTGGGATAACTAAAATCTTATTTGCAATTACTTCATCTTTAATATCGGGATTCAATTGCAGTAAAATATCTGTTGGAATTTTTAGATCATTAGAAATACTCTGCAAAGTCTCTCCTGATTTTACTTGATAAGTGGCATATTTTTTTCCTTGAGCATTTGTAAAAAAAATACCCATAAAAAATATTAAAAAAAAGAAAATATATTTATTCATTACAATTCTTTTAAAATTATTGGCTATTCAAAACTACAAAAAAAGTACTTGGTTTAAATAGTTAAACCCTAATATGCCAATTTATAGTTCATTTTAATATTGTTAGTTAATTCTTTAGTTTACTTCTTAAATCGACATTCCTTGTTCCTTGTTCTGAAATCGAAAAACTTCAACTGACTTTTTACTTTTAACTTCTAACTTTTTACATCAAAACCTACTCCCACTCTATTGTTGCCGGAGGTTTTGAACTAATATCATATACAACTCTATTTACACCTTTTACTCCATTTATAATTTTATTAGAGGTCTCCTGTAAAAATTTATAGGGAAGATCTACCCAATCAGCTGTCATGCCATCGGTAGATGAAACTGCGCGCAACACAATTACTTTTTCATAAGTACGCTCATCTCCCATAACACCAACCGAATCTACCGGCAATAAAATTGCCAGGGCTTGCCAAACATCATTATATAAATCCCATTTTTTTAAACCATCAATAAATATATGATCAACTTCTTGTAAAATTCTGACTTTTTCAGCTGTGATATCTCCCAAAATTCTGATTGCCAATCCCGGACCGGGAAATGGGTGTCTTCCCAAAAGCTCATCATCTATTCCCATGCTTCTACCTACTCGCCTAACTTCATCTTTAAACAACATTCGCAAGGGTTCAACTATTTTCAATTTCATAAAATCGGGTAAACCACCAACATTATGATGAGATTTAATAGTAGCTGAAGGGCCTTTTACAGAAACTGATTCAATAACATCAGGATAAATAGTGCCTTGTGCCAGCCATATAACATTTTCGATTAAATGAGCTTCATCATCAAAAACACTGATAAATTCATTACCAATGACTTTGCGTTTTTTTTCAGGCTCTGAAATGCCTTTTAATTTTTTTAAAAACCTATCCGTCGAATTAACTCCCTTTACATTTAAACCCATGTGTTTGTATTGTTGTAACACATCTTGAAATTCATTTTTACGAAGTAAACCATTATTTACAAAAATACAATACAGGTTTTTACCTATGGCTTTATCTAATAAAACTGCTGCAACAGTAGAATCCACACCCCCTGATAAACCTAAAACAACCTTATCATTTTTTAACTTTTGTTTTAGCTCTGCTACTGTAGTTTCTACAAATGAATCGGGTGTCCAGTCTTGATCAATCTTTGCTATTTTAACCAAAAAATTCTCCAACAATTTTAAACCATCCGTTGTATGATAAACTTCGGGGTGAAACTGTATAGCATAGGTTTTTTCTCCCTCAATTTTATATGCTGCATTTTCTACATCATGTGTACTTGCAATTTTTGTAAAATTTGAAGGTAAATCAGTGATCGTATCACCATGGCTCATCCAAACCTGTGAACCAACATCAATTTTATCAAAAAGTAATTCATTTTCTAAAACAAAAGATAAATTTGCTCTGCCGTATTCCCTAACATTAGAACGTTCTACATTACCGCCATAATTATGTACTAAATATTGCGCACCATAACAAACTCCTAATAATGGGATCAATCCTTTTATTTTTGATAGATCAGGGTTTGGCGTATCAGTTTGATGTACAGAAAAAGGACTGCCGGATAAGATTACAGCGTTAAATTCAGCAATATCTTCAGGTTGATGGTTATAAGGAAATATCTCACAAAAAATATTGAGCTCTCTAACCCTACGTGCAATCAACTGTGTGTATTGCGAACCGAAATCTAAAATAAGTACTTTGTGTTGCATGAGCAAAAATATAATATATAATTTTATGAAGAATTAAAAATAATTAAAAATTTTAGATTTGATTTTGAAATAGTAAAAAGATTATCAATACCACCGCTTCTTTTTCTTTTTTGATGCTGTAGATTTTCTTCCTTTTCTATATTTACTTCCTTGCTTTTTATGAACTTCGGGCTTTGCTTTTGGATCTAATGGATAAGGATGATCTTCTATGACAAAAATTTCTGAATTGATCAATTTTTGAATAGTTGCTATATAACTCTTTTCATCTGCAGAACAAAAAGAATAGGCTTTACCAACTTTTCCCGCTCTTCCTGTTCTTCCAATCCTGTGCACATAAGTTTCAGGAACATTTGGAATATCAAAATTGATTACAGCATCTAAATTACTTATATCAATTCCGCGAGCAGCAACATCAGTTGCAATTAAAATATCAACCTCCTTATTTTTGAATTTCTGTAAAGACTTTTCTCTTGCAATTTGGGTTTTATCTCCGTGAATACTAACAGCATAATAGTTATTCTTCAATAGTGTTCTTTCTAATTTATCAACCCCAAATTTTGTGCGTCTGAAAATTAAGGTCGTTCCTTTAATTTCATTTCGTAAAAGATGTAAACACAATTCGATCTTTTTTGGTTTTGGCACATAATACAAAACCTGATCTACACTTTTTGCTGCCAAAGAAGTTGGAGAAATATCTACTTTTACAGGATCATTTAAACTGGTTTCTGCCAATTGTTGTACTTTAAACGGAATGGTTGCTGAAAATAAAAGTGTTTGTTTATCAAGTGGACAAAGTCGCTCAATCTTTTTTATATCATCTATAAATCCCATATCCAACATCAGATCAGCTTCATCTAAAACCAAAATTTCAATATAATCTAAATTTATAACATCCTGTTTATGAAGATCTAACAATCTTCCCGGTGTGGCAATTAATATATCAACTCCCTTTTTTAAGATGTCTTTTTGTGGTTCGATAGAAGCTCCTCCATAAACAACCGTAGTTCTTAAATTTGTGTATTTTCCGTAGGTTTTAAAGCTCTCATTGATCTGCAAAGCCAATTCGCGTGTTGGGCAAACTACCAAAGCTTTTATTTTTTTCCCTTTTTTTGGTGTATCTTGTTTATTGAATAACAACTGTAAAATTGGTAAAGCAAAAGCAGCCGTTTTTCCTGTTCCGGTTTGTGCAGAAACAATTACATCTCTTTTTTCTAATACTAATGGAATTGTTCTTTCCTGAACCTGAGTTAGATTTTGATAATTACTTTCAGAAATCGCTTTTAAAATTGGTTTATTCAGTTTTAGCTCGTTAAACTGCATAGGATATTGTTTATGAAATTTTTGTAAAGATATGGAGAAAAATAGGATCTTTTTTTAAATATATTTATTAAATTGGTCTTAAATAATTCATTATCAAATAGTAAAATTATGAAAAGAATTCTATCTATTTTTATTATCATTTCAATCATCTCTTGTGGTCCAAAAATATTTAATGAAAAATGGACTCAACAAACTGCACCCAAGTATTTTAAAGCTCGTTTTGAAACTACTCAGGGTAATTTTGATATTGAATCAAAACGGGAATGGTCTCCAAAAGGTGTCAATCGATTATATCAACTGATAAAGAATAGTTATTATACTGATATTGCTCTTTTTAGGGTTATCCCTGAGTTTGTTGTGCAATTTGGTATTCACAACGATTCTATCTTAAATAACAGTTGGAAAAAGTATAAAATTGCAGATGAACCAGTTTTACAAAGTAATGATTCTATGGCGATCTCTTTTGCCAGAGATGGGGTCAACTCGCGTACAACACAAATTTTTATTAATTTAAAAGATAACCACCGACTTGACACTGTTGATTATAACGGTGTTAAAGGATTTCCTGTGATTGCCAAAATTACAAAAGGAATGGAAACTGTGCATAAATTTTACAGCACAAAAGATAATGTACCTGATCAGGATTCTATCCAAAAATTTGGGAATGACTACTTAAAACAAAATTATCCAAAGTTAGATTATATCAAAAAGGCTTATATTATAAAGTAAGGATTAAAACTTTTTAAAGAAAAACGTATAACCAAACAGCAATCCAATTGAATTGTAATTTGCATCTGTTATGGTGGTTACACCTTCTATAAAGGAAAAATCATCAGGATTGGTATAGCCATTTTGTTCATATTTACTTGTTTTTCCGGTACTGTAAAGTAAGCCTAAGCTTAG
>DAOUPQ010000004.1 GCA_030626085.1 Flavobacteriia bacterium | reverse complement strand
TTAAAGTTCTTATTCCGGGAGCTGTAATTCCGTCGTCATTGGTAATTAAAATTAAAGGTTTTGATTTCATATTTAATATTATTTTTAACAAATTTAAACTATTTTAACCTTACTGTTTAGTAAAAACTCTTTAACATTTTGTTATGAGCATGTTAGGTTTAATATTATTACTATTGCATTAATAAGGTTATTGAATTCTATAAAGTCAATAATAACTACATATTTTTACTATCTTGGCACTGTTTTAGTGTTATGACTAAAAATACCTATAATGCATCAAATTATTCTGTTTATGAAAAGGAATTATAAAATACTTTTTACCATTTTAATTTTCGCTGGTTTATTACTCAGTTTTCAGTCAAAAACTGATCCTGATCCAGAGAAAGATAAGGTGTTAATTTCTCTCATAAGATATGCTTTACAAAAAGGGCATTACGAACCACAAAAAATAAATGATGAGTTTTCTGCAAAAGTTTTTGATGAATTCATTGACGGTATGGATCCAACAAAAAGGTTTTTCTTTCAAGGTGACATTGATGAGTTTTCAAAATACAAATATTTAATTGACGATCAAATTAAAAATGAAGATCTGAGTTTTTTCTATTTGGTTTATAATCGATACATAAAAAGATTAAATGAATCAAAAATATATTATAAAGACATTTTAAAACATCCATTTGATTTTGATAAAAAAGATACTTATTCATTGGATTATGATAATAAATCTTTTGCAAAAAATGAAGCTGAATTAATTAAAATCTGGCAAGAACAATTAAAAGCCAATACACTTTCAAGGTTATATGAAAAAGAAAAGTTACAAAAAAGTAAACTTGAAAACGATAGTAATTACCCACAGCAATCATTTAAAAAATTAGAGGAAGAAGCACGTGAAGGATCCGAAAAAAGCCTTGATGATTTTTATGGTTTTATGAATGATCTTGAAAAAATGGATTGGTTTTCAATTTATATTAATAGTATAACTTTAGGCTTTGATCCTCATACAAGTTATTTTGCTCCAAAAGATAAAAAAAGATTTGATATTAGTATGGCAGGCAAATTAGAAGGAATTGGTGCCAGATTACGTAAAAAAGAAGAATATACTACAGTTGATGGATTGATCTCAGGAGGTCCGGCCTGGAGAGGTGGTGAATTAGAAGTTGGTGATGCTATTTTAAAAGTGGCGCAAGGCGATGGAGAACCACAGGATATTATCGGAATGCGACTTGATAATGCCATTGAATTCATCAAAGGAAAAAAAGGAACTGAAGTGAGATTAACCGTACTTAAAATTGATGGTAGAATAATAGTTATTTCAATAATTAGAGACGTTGTTGAGTTAGATGAAACTTTTGTAAAATCAAGTCTTGTAAAAAAAGATGGTCATAATTTTGGTATAATAAATTTACCAAAATTTTATATAGATTTTAATGAAAGAAATTTCCGTAATTCTGCTACTGATATGGAGCAAGAAATTTCACGTTTAAAAAAAGAAAATGTAGAAGGTTTACTAATTGATCTAAGAAACAATGGAGGCGGATCTTTAAAAACAGCTATTGAAATAGCAGGTTTATTTATTAAGGACGGACCTATTGTACAAGTTAAATACCGAGGTGAAGATCCAAATGTGAGATCTGATAAGGACAAAAAAATACAGTGGGATGGCCCTCTGGTAATTTTAGTTAATGAATTATCTGCATCGGCTTCAGAAATTTTTGCCGCTGCTATGCAAGACTATAATAGAGCTATAATTATTGGTAGTAAACAAACTTTTGGTAAGGGAACTGTTCAAAATTTACTTCCTTTAAACAATTATTATAAATACCCTGATGATTTAGGAGCTCTTAAAATGACCATTCAAAAATTTTATAGGATAAATGGTGGCTCTACCCAATTAAAAGGTGTAATATCTGATATTGCTATGCCCGACCGATATACCTATTTAGAAATTGGAGAACGAGATGAAAAAAATCCTTTGGTTTGGGATAAAGTAAAACAAGCTAAATATTCACCACTTAATATTTACGATAATTTTGATCTGGTTGTTAACGAAAGTAAAAAACGAATTGCATCAAACCCTCAATTTGCTTTAATTGATAAAAATGCAAGATGGTTAAAAAAAGGTAGAGATAACAATATAATTTATTTAAATTATATTGATTTTAAAAAAGATATTGAAAATAGAGAAGCCCAAAATAAAGAATTTGATGCCATTAATAAATATAAAAGTGATTTGGTTTTTAATTCCCCACAATATGAAATTTCACTAGTAGAAAAAGATTCTATTTTAGCCAAAAAAAGAGAAATCTGGCATAAAAATTTAAATAAAGATATTTATGTTGAAGAAGCTTTAAATGTACTTTCTGAATTAAAGATCAGAAAAGAAAATTTTCTAGTTAAAAATTAAACCAATATACTTTAAATTTTATAAACCCATTCTTCAGGGTTTTCACGTTTTATCTCCTTAAATAAAACAAAAGCTAATATTGTTTTTCCTGTAGTTTTATCGGTGTGAATCTTACCAATTTCTTGCTTTGTTTTAACCAATTCGCCTTTTTGAACGGTTACATTATCTAAATTTTTATAAACAGAAATATAATTTCCATGCTGAATCAAAACGGCTTTCTTTTTGCCGGGTAAAACTTGAATTGCTAAAACTTTACCATTAAAAACAACTCGGGCGTTACTGCCTTTTTCAGTAGCATAAAAAACGCCATTGCTTTCAATCGTAATTCCTTTTAATGTGGGATGAGATTGTTTCCCATAATGTCTTACAACTACTCCCCTTTTAACTGGTGCGGGTAATTTTCCTTTGTTGGCAACAAAACTTTTTTCTAAAATTTTTGCTTCTGGAGTAAGCTTAAAACCAGATCCTTTAATATTTAATTCTTTATTTGATTTTGCAATAGCTTCCCGTATTATTTTTTCAATTTTCCTGTCAATTTCTTTTTCTTCAAGCTGCTTTTTATTTATAATTGATATATACTTCTTTTCCTTCTTTTTAATCTGTTTAACTAATCCTTCTTGTGAAATCTTTTCATTTTTAATGCTATCAGCCTCTTTTTTATTTTCGATGATTAATAGTTCTTTTTCGATTTTTTGCTCTTTTAAAAAATCATTTAAATTTTGCAATTTGACTGTTTCTACAGTAATTTCCTCACCTTGTTTTGCCCTGTAAGCTGCATATTGATTTATATATTGAATTCGTTTGTAAGCTTGCAAAAAACTCTCAGAAGACAACAAAAACATCAATCTGCTTTGTTTTGTTTTACTTTTATAAGATTGTCGTACCATTTTGGCATATTCAACTTTAAGAGCCTCTAAATGCTTTTTCAATTGATCTACTTCTTTTTCATTTTCCTGAATATCTTTATCTAATTCATTTGTTTCCTTTTTGATGGTCTCAATTAATTTTGTACGAACATTAATTCGTTTATTTAGATCATTTAGATCTGATAACAAATTTTTTTCTTTTTTCTTTGACTGGAATAAAAGAGTATTTATCTCTCTGATCTCTTTTTTAAGCTTTATTCGTTGTTGTTCCAAAGATTTCTTACTTTGCCCATAAGACGAAAATGACATTGTAAAAAAAAATATAGTAATAAAAATTAATAAAATATTTCTTTTACTATGGTTTTTGTTCCACTTATTTATTTGATTTCTTTTAGTAAAAAATAAAATCATTTTAGCTTTAATTTCTTATAATTTTCAGGTATTACAAATGGTATTTTTAGATTTGATCCTTGTTCAACTGTTTTATAATTGACATTAATTTCTGTACTTCTATTTTCTCCAATTGCATCGATTATAAATCCACCAGGGAATGATAAATCATTAATTTTGGTGTAATTATTATAACTAATTTTTAAAATCTTATTATCATTAAATCTAAATTCTTCATTAATAATTTTAAAATTTATTGGATCTATCCAAAATAACATGTCAAAAATAGGATTTTTCTTTTTAGGAATTAATAAATATTTTTTTTGTTGAATTTTTGAACTATATTTTTGATCTTTTAAATTTAATAATGCTTGTCCAATAAATAAATTTTGCACCTTATAAAAATCAAAATCAGTTCCTAGTAACATGCTTATAATACTATAATCACCATCAAAAAATGTTTTATTGATTTTTTCATAAAACCTAACTCTCGAAGGAGTCACCAATAATTTACCAACAGGAAAACCCAGTTTTGATATACTAATCCATATTGCACTGTCTTTAACAATTCTAAGAGATCCTTTTAATTCTGGAAGATCAGTTTTCCCCTTATAATTAATAGTCAATCTGGCTTTAATATCTTTATTCTCTAAATTATCAGCATAGTGATTATTAATTATCCTTTTAGAAGATAAGTTTGCAATATTTTCGTTTGTTGAAACCTTACTGCTTTTACAGGAAAAATGTAATAAAAAAATTAAAAATATCAGTAAAGTCTTTTTAAGCATATTTTTATTATTATTTTCGAAGTTCTAACATTTTATTGTAATATGAAGTTGCCTTTTTATTTTCGCCTATACCTTTATAACTCAAGCTTAGTTGCTCCATAAATTGTGATTCTAAAACAGGTTCATCAATCACAAATTCTAAGCCCTCACCTAAAATAATAATGGCTTCATTATATTTCCTTAGTTTATTTAAGGCAATGCCATTCATCAAATAAACAAATGGTTGTGAAGGATATTTATTAATAGCGTCTTTACTATCACTAAGCAAGATAAGATATTGTTTAGTTTTAAGCTCTCTATCTAAGATTTGCTTTAAGGTTTCGAAATCATTATCACTATTATACGATTTTTTTAATTTGTCTAACCTACTAGTAGGTATATTTAAATTTTCGTTATTTTGAGATATTGATGTTTTTTCTTGTAATAATGATTCTCTCAAAGAATTAAAAGAATCGGGCAATCTATTTTCCCTTTCTAACTTTTGTAATAAAGCTTTTGCACTTTCTATATCGCCTGATCGTATATATATATAAATCAAATCAGCTTCTTCATCTTTCTTTTGACTTATAATTGATTTCTGAAATTTTATCGCACCCTTAAAATCATTCTTTTTTAATTTAATTTCTTTTAAATGTCTTAAAATATATATATTATTTGGCGTGATTTGCATTGCTTTCAAACCATAGTATTCAGCTTCAGTATATTTATTTTGATAATAATAATTCTTTGAAAATTCAAATAAAACTGCTAAGTTATCAGGATCAATATCTTGGCAGGCCTCTAAAGCGTATATGGCTTTATCAAAATTATCGATACTTTTTTGTTGTAGTGCTTCAAAAAAGAAAGTATCAAAACTAATTTGTTTTTGTTCAACAAGTATATCTTCTTTAGATGCAATATCTTCTTGAGCAAAGATCTTCATCGGTAAAAATAATAATCCAATAATAATATATAACCTTTGTTCAAGCATTTATTTTATTTCAAAATTGAAAAATCACCTATACTGACTGATGAATAATTACCATCAAAATATGCGTTATTACCTATCATTGCATCAACAAGATTTACATTTTTAATAGTTGTATTAGTTTGGATTAATGATTCTTTAATCATTGAGTTTTCTACTTTACACCCATCTCCCAATGATACATTTGGACCAATAGTAGAATTTATAAGAATTACATTTTCTCCAATATAACAAGGTTCAATGATCGTTGAGTTATCCAAAGTAACTGTTTTAGAAACCAAATTATTTCCTGCAGATCTTTCAAATTGTAAAACCTTACCGTTAGTTTCAACAGTAATTTCTTTATTCCCACAATCCATCCAATCCGATACCTCCCCGGGAACAAATTTCAACCCTTTTTGCTTCAAATTTTCCAAAGCATTGGTCAATTGGTATTCGCCTTTTTCAGTAATGTGATTATCTAAAAGATATTGAATTTCATCACGTAAAATAGCACCATCTTTAAAGTAATATATTCCAATAATTGCAAGATCAGAAACGAACTCATTAGGTTTTTCAACAAAATCAGTAATAATACCTTCACTTAGTTTAACTACCCCATAGGCACTTGGCTCATCAACCTGTTTTACCCAAACTGCACCATCAGATTGATCATCTAACGTGAAATTTGCCTTAAATAAAGTGTCTGCAAAAGCAACAACACAAGGTCCGTTTAAAGACTCTTTTGCACATTGAATTGCATGTGCTGTGCCCAATGCCTGTTCTTGGACAAAAACACTTCCCTTTGCGTTTAAATCATTGGCAATCTGTAAGAGTTTTTCTTCCGTATCTTTAGGAAAACTAGGACCAATAACAAAAGCTATCTCTTCTACATCCTGATGAACAACTTTTACAATATCTTCTACCAATCTTTGTACTATTGGTTTACCTGCAATTAATGTTAAAGGTTTGGGTACAGTTAGTGTGTGAGGTCTCAATCGAGAACCAATGCCCGCCATAGGAACAATTATTTTCATAGTAAATCTTTTATCTTCTGTTATGAAACGTGCAAATATACATAAAATTGTAAGTTTTACACATGTCAATACGCATAGATAAATGCACCATCTTTTGATGTGCTGTAAAAATTTATTTGATGATTTTTACACGTTTTTTCCCATCTTTGGATATAACTTTTATAGTTTGAAGCATCTACAATAATCTTTCTAGGTTGAATTTCTTGAATCATTCTTTCTAAATTAATTTTTGGGGATTGACGCAATAATAAAAATTCTGGATTTTTAAAATTATTAGGATATATCGCCGTACTATCAATAATCAATACTTTCTTATTGTTAAAGGAATGAATATTGTTGAGGGTTTTTGTTTCTTCCTTTTTAAATTTTCCAACATTTATTTTATAATTTATAATTGCATTATTCCCTTTTAATTTTTCTCTGCTTTTATTCATAAAAATGGTTAATTCAACTCCTCTTCTATCAGTAATAATTGTGCTTCTTTTTTTATTAAAAATTATGAATTCTCCTGAAGTTTGCATGTCTTGTTTTTCATATATCAGTACCACTTGAATAATTATTATACTTAAAAATAATACAACTATATTTTTTTGAGTCTTAACTTTAAGGAATAATAATACCGAAAATAAAAATATATAGATTGTGATAGTAAGAAAAATTGATATTGGAATATTTTGAAATAAAAATGACTCCTGATCTGAAATATAAGCAACAAAATTATTTAATATTTCAATAATAAAAGCATAAAATTTAGCAAATATTATTGGTAAGGTTTGAAACAAAACTAAAATAATTATCAAAAAACCTAAACCAAGGATCAAACCTAAAAACGGAATAATAACCATACTAGAAATAAAGAATAAACCGGGAAATTGATGAAAATAATACAAACTCAAAGGAAGCACCCCAATTTGTGCAGCAATGGTGACCGTAAATAACAGCCAAAAATATCGTATTATTTTATACTTTGGTTTAAGTAATTTTACGAGTTCCGGTTGCAAATTAATGATAAAAAAAACAGCCAGATAACTCAACTGAAATCCTACATCAAATAAATAAAACGGATTGAACAACAATAGAAAGAACATTGAAATTACTAAAGCATTATTCCCTTTTGACCTTTTATTAAATGTAAATCCAATTGTTATTGCTGTAAACATTGTAACTGCCCTAACTACCGATGCGCTATACCCTGCTATCAAGGCAAATAACCATAAAATAATTACTAAAATCAGAAGCTTAATAAGCTTCCCGTTTTTAAACAATTCAATTGGTTTTAGTAAAAAATTTAATATCAATAGTATAATTCCTATATGTAAACCCGATATTGCCAGTATATGAACTGCTCCAGCATTTTTATAATTATTATATAACTCAGTTGAAATATCTTGTCTTTGTCCTAACAATAATGCGTTTATTATTGATAGTTGATCATTAGAAAAATTAAACTTTTGAAGGTTTTTATTTATAGTGTTTCTCAGCTTTGAAGCAAAACCTTTTAAAGTGTGTTTTTCTATATCTAATAATAAAATTTCATTATCATTCAATTTTATCTGATGATAGATATGTTGCCTTTGCAGATACTTCTTGTAGTTAAATTCATAAGGATCTAAAGGTGATTTTAAAGGTGTAATATCACATTTTGTAAAAATAATATCATCTACATCAAACTCTCTTGTAATGCTATCCTTAACAACCTTAATTAATACTTTTCCTCTTACATCTTGATTATTAATCTGTATAATATTTGCCCAATAATTTATATAAAATGAATTTGTTTTTAAAATTTTATCTATCTGAAGTATGGTAAGATTTTCTTTCTCCAAAAATTTTGAATAATGTTTCTCATTTGAAGTTTCATCATGAATTATTATAGTTATTATTCCAATAAAAATGAAAATCACAAATGAGATCATTGAAAATCTTAATGTAGTATGTAACGTTTTATTTGCTTTAAAAAATGACAGGAATAATAGTACAATTAAGAGAAGTATAACCATTAGCAAATATTCATATTTAAAAGGAAAACGGTAACCCAAAAGTATTCCTAAACACAGAAAAAAAGTAAGCCAAATAGGTATATAATCTAACTTCAACATTATAAAAATATTATGAGATTGTTCTCTTTAATACCTTACTTTCGCCTTTGTAAACATTTGAAATACAAAATTTGAGCAAAACACACAAATTTTCTTTTTCTTATATCAATAAATTGGCAATACCTGCTATAATTTCGGGTATAGCTGAACCTTTATTATCAATAACCGATACTGCAATCATAGGTAATATCAATATAAATCCTATTGAATCACTTGCTGCCGTTGGTATAGCCGGTTCATTTATTTCTGCTATAGTTTGGATATTAGCACAAACCCGTTCAGCAATTTCGGCCATAATTGCTAGATATTTAGGAGCAAAAAAAATTGATGAAATCGCTGCTTTACCTGCACAAATAATAACAATAAACATCATTTTAAGTTTTATTATTTATTTTGTTACTATCTTTTTTGTCGATGAGATCTTTACACTTTATAACGCTACAGGATTAGTTTTAAAATACTCTGTTAGTTATTATAAAATTAGAGCTTTGGGTTTGCCTTTTACTCTTTTCGTTTTTTCAGTTTTTGGTGTTTTTAGAGGATTGCAAAATACTTTTTGGCCAATGGTAATTAGTATTATTGGTGCTTTATTAAATGTTGGTTTAGATTTTATTTTAATATACGGTATTGATGGTTTTATACAACCAATGTATATTGAAGGAGCTGCCTGGGCCAGTGTAATTGCTCAATTTATTATGGCACTGTTGGCTTTGATCTTATCTACTAAAAAAACACCTTTTTCACTTCGTTTAACTTTTCCTTTTCATCCTGAAATAAAAACAATTCTATCATTGAGTATCAATTTAATAATTCGTGCTGTTGCTTTAAATATAGCCCTTTATTTGGCCAATGCTTATGCTGCAAAATACGGTACTAATTATATTGCTGCCCAAACAATTGCCTTTCAAATATGGTTGTTTTTTGCATTTTTTATTGATGGTTATGCGAGTGTTGGAAATATCATGTCAGGGAAATTTATTGGTGAAAATAATTATACAAAAATTTGGAATTTAAGTTATGATCTAAGCAAGTTTACTTTAATTATTACCCTAATTTTAGGAGTATTATGTTTTACTTTTTATCAAGAAATTGGATTATTATTTACGAAAGATAATGATGTATTACAGTTATTTTATTCAATATTTTGGATAGTGATTTTAATGCAACCCATCAATGCATTTGCTTTTGTTTTTGATGGTATTTTTAAAGGAATGGCTGAGGCTGTAATTTTACGAAATACATTAGTAATTGCTACATTTTTTGGTTTTATTCCTTTTTTGTTAGTGGGTAATTATTTTGATTTAAAATTATATGCAATTTGGATAGCCTTTACAATATGGATGATCTTAAGAAGTGGTATTCTAATAGTTATTTTTAGAAAAAAATTCTTAAAGCTATAATATTTATCTTACCCTACTGATCGTTAAACCATCTCTAATAGGAAGCAAAACAGTTTCAATTCTTGGATCGTTTTTTAGCAATTTATTATACAAAATCAATGCTATTGTATCTCTATCTTTTGGATCAGGTTTTTCAGTAACTTTACCACTCCATAACACATTATCTGATAAAATTACACCACCTTTATTCATCTTATTTATAATCAAATTATAATAATTTGAATAATTGGTTTTATCGGCATCTATAAAAACCAAATCAAATTTATCTTCAATTTTAGGTATTATATCAAGTGCATCACCTAAATATGTTTTTATTTGATCTTTATACTTTGATCTGTTAAAATATTTATTTTGAAAATCTAATAATTCTTCATTATGATCTATGGTGTGTAATAATCCTTTGTTCTGTAATCCCTCAGCTAAACACAAAGCGGAATAACCTGTATAAGTACCAATTTCTAAAATTATTTTTGGATTAATGAGTTTTGAAACCATCGATAGTAATCTACCCTGATAATGTCCGCTTAACATTCGTGGTATGAGCATCTTTTGCCAGGTTTCTTTATTGAGTTCCTGTAACAGTTTTGGTTCGTTTTGTGAATGTTCAATAGCATAAGAATCAATTTCTTTAGTTATAAAATCCATTTTTTATAAAATTGGAGCTATCAATCTGGCTAATGAGCTAAGTACTTTTTTATACCATGGCCAGTTTAACAACTCATTGATATTTAATTTATAAGAATTTTTTAGATCTGCTTCAAATTGACTTTTTAATTCTAATGATTTTTTTTCATCAATTATAAATATATTTACTTCAGCATTTAAATCAAAACTGCGTTGATCCATATTTGTACTGCCAACAGTACAAATACTATTGTCTACAATCATTGTTTTTGCATGCATCATTCCTTTAGTATAATAATATACTTCAATATTGTTTTTTAATACCTCCTTTAGATATGTTTGTGATGCATAATATGCTATTGAAAGATCAGTTTTTTGAGGTAATAATAATTTAATTTTCACACCGCTTTTAGCAGTAATTATCAAGGCATTTAAAATTGTTTCATTGGGTAAAAAATATGGAGTAGATATTAATACTTCTTCTTTAGCATTTATTATCATTCCAAAAAATGCTTCCATAATATGTTGAAAATTTGTTCCATAATCACTTCCTAAAATACTTGTTGGCACTTGACAATCTATTGAACTAAATTCGACATTTTGATTGGGTTCAATTTTTTTCCCACTAACAAAAAACCAATCACTGATAAATAATAATTGCAGATCAAAAACTGCTTCGCCTTTGATCATTACATGAGTATCGCGCCAAAAAAGATTAATATTGTTTGGATTAATATATTTATCCGTTATGTTCATACCTCCCAAAAAACCGGTATTATCATCAATAACAACAATTTTTCGGTGATTTCTATAGTTTGCTTTATGGGCAAATCTTGAAAAAAACACAGGCATATAAGATTTGATCTCAACATTATGTTGCTTTAATTTTTTTACTGCTTTCTTTGATATTGAGCTTCCTACAGGATCATAAATTACTTTAACATCAACCCCATCTAGAGACTTTTCACACAAAATTTCAATTATTTTATTTCCAATTTTATCATCATTAAAAATATAATACTCTAAATAAATTGTCTTTTTAGCTTTTTTTAATTCACCTATTAATACCGGAAATTTTTCTTCACCATTAACTAAAAATCTAATGTCATTTTTAACAGTAAATTGCACATAGTCAATATTATAAAAAAGTGTAGGAATTTTTTGTGTAATACCCGGTATTTTAATTAAACCTTCATTATTTTTATCTCTATTATTTGATGTTTGAACATATTCGCCCTGATAATTCCTTAAACGGGTAAATAATTTTTTTTTCTGATAATGAACCCCTAATAAAAAGTAAAGTAAAACCCCTCCAATTGGAAATAATAACAACAAAAATATATATGCAAATGATTTTGCCGGTTTCTTATTATCTAAAATTATTGCAATAATTAAAAAACTGATAAAAATATAATAAGTAATTACTACATAGGCTTTTAAATCATAAATATCTTCCATATATAATATAAGTTGATGCTAAATCAGAGCTATAAAAAAAGCAGAATTATTATAAGAAATTCTGCATTTAAAGTTAATTGATTTATACTATTTTTTTGAAATTTCTTTGATTTTAATTTTTAAATTCTCTTCTATTTCTATTTTTTCTTCATTGATTAAATGATCATTTTTACAACTATCATCAAAATATTTGCCCAATAATTTTGTGATATAATTATTTTGCATTGAATAGGCTCTACAATGCTTGCATAATAATAAATGAATATTTAATTTGAATTTCTCAAATATTGAAGCTTCTCCATATTGATTCTTATCGCAAATGGAAGTTGCTTCATCACATGTTATCATTATTTTTTTCATTTCTTCCTACTTTTTAAACCAATTCTCTTCAATACATTTTCGCAATTGTAATCTTGCTCTATGAATAATCACCCATAAATTTGACGACGTAATCCCTAGTTCATTACAAATTTCTTCGGTTTCATACTCCTGTACGGTTTTTAATAAAAAAACCATTTTGTGTTTCTTAGGTAATCCTGAAATACAATCATTTAAAGCTTTTTTTAATTCGTCATTTTCAATTTTTTTTTCTGATTCATTATCCCAGCTTTGTGGAACACATTCTTCCAACCAACTACCTTTTCTTTCACCCTCATCATAAAAATTCATTCTCACTTCTTTCTTCCCTTTGGCAGAGTTAATTTTGCGATAATGATCTATTATTTTCCTTTTTAAAATTGAAACCAACCATGTTCGTTCTGAAGCTTGTCCCCTAAAATTATTTTGCCCTTTTATTCCTGAAAAAAAAGTTTCTTGAACCAGATCTTTTGCTAAATCATGATCATTAACTCGTGTTATTGTATAATTAAACAAATAATCAGCATGTAATTTTACCCAATTATCAGGTTTTAAAATATGTTTTTTGGGTTGTTGCATCTTATTAATTCTAGTCTAAACACGTAAATATAACTAAACATATTGAGTAATCATTAAAAATGAGGGCATATGCATCAACAAAAAATCCACACAAGTGAGTGTTCTAATACTTTTTCTATATGGATTTTTTAAATTTTAAAAAGTAAGAACCCTTATTATTCTAGCTATCAATTGTTTTTAATGATCTGTTGTACTCATAATTCATTCTGGTAATGTCTAGTAATGGTACTTCTTGCGGACAAACCATAGCACAAGCACCGGTATTTGTACAACTACCAAAACCTTCATCATCATGTGCATTAACCATCCAAACTACACGTTCAGCACGTTCAACCTGTCCTTGAGGTAATTTTGCCAAATGAGCAATTTTAGCCGACATAAATAAAGCAGCTGATGAATTTTTACAAGTAGCAATACAAGCACCACATCCTATACACGCTGCGCTGTCAAAAGCACTTTCGGCGATATTATGATGGATTGGTATAGAATTGGCTTCAGGAGCCATTCCTGTAAAAGAAGAAATATAACCACCCGCCTGAATAATATGATCCATTGAGGTTCTATCAACTTTTAGATCTCTAATTACGGGAAATGAATTTGCTCTAAATGGCTCTATATTAAGTGTCTGACCATCTTTAAAAGATCGTAAATGAGTTTGACAAGTTGTGTAATGCCCTTCAGGTCCGTGTGCTTGCCCGTTAATAACTAATGAACATTGTCCGCAAATCCCCTCTCTACAATCATGATCAAACTCTACAACTCTTTCTCCTTTTGATGCCAGTTGTTCATTAAGTACATCTAACATTTCTAAGAAAGACATATCAGTACTTAGGTCCGATAATTCATATTTTACTAATTTTCCTTTAGCTTTAGCATTATCTTGACGCCAGATTTTTAGTGTTAACTTCATATTATTTGGTATAGAACCCAGCCCACCGGCGGGGTAGGTATTGAGTTTTTAAAAGTGAGAAATCTAAATGCTCAATACTATTATTTATAACTTCTTGTTTTTACTTCAATATCTTTAAATTCTAATTCTTCTTTATGTAATTTCCAATCTTTTCCTTGCATCCATTCCCAAGCTGCAGAATACATATAATTTTCATCATCACGAACTGCTTCTCCATCTTTGGTTTGGTATTCTTCCCGAAAATGTGCACCGCAACTTTCTTTTCTGTTTAAAGCATCAACAGCCATTAATTCAGCTATCTCTAAATAATCGGCTAGACGACCTGCTTTTTCTAGTTCTGAATTAGGTCCGTGTTCATCTCCTGAAATGGCTGCATTTCCCCAAAACTCTTTACGTAATTTTTTAATTTCCTCAATAGCCCAAAGCATTCCTTTTTCATTTCGGGACATAGCAACTTCTTTAAACATTATTCTACCTAAACGTCGATGTATCTGATCTACAGGCATAGTGCCTTTTATTGCTAATAATTTTTCTACTTGATCTTTTACTGCTTTTTCAGCTTCATCAAATTCCGGAGTATCAGTGGAAATTTTTCCAGTACGGATTTCGTTTGATAAATAATTAGAAATTGTGTTTGGTAAAATAAAATTACCATCTACAGAAGCCTGTAAAAGTGAATTTGCACCCAAACGATTAGCTCCATGATCAGCAAAGTTTGCTTCACCAACAGCAAATAATCCTGGTATGGTAGTTTGTAATTCATAATCAACCCACAATCCTCCCATTGAGAAATGCGCTGCAGGAGAAATTTTCATAGGTTCTTTATAAGCATTGATATTGGTAATCTTTTGATACATTGTAAAAAGGTTACCATAACGTTCTTTAATGGTATCTTCACCTAAACGTTCAATAGCTGTTTTAAAATCTAAATAAACAGCATTTTTTAAAGAACCAACACCATGACCGGCATCCATTCTTTCTTTAGCTGCCCGTGACGCTACATCTCGAGGTACTAAGTTACCAAATGCAGGATATCTTCTTTCTAAGTAATAATCTCTGTCTTCAGCAGGTATATCTCCCGGTTTTCTATCATCATCTTTCTTTTTTGGTACCCAAATACGACCATCATTTCGTAATGATTCCGACATTAAAGTCAGTTTTGATTGATGTTCTCCAGCTTGAGGTAAAGCCGTAGGATGAATCTGAGTCCATGAAGGGTTTGCAAAATATGCTCCTTTTTTATGGGCTCTCCATGTAGCAGAACCATTTGAATTCATAGCCAAAGTAGAAAGATAAAAGATCTTACCAAATCCACCTGTTCCTAAAACAACTGCATGAGCAGAATGTCGTTCAATTTTACCGGTAACCAAATCTCTTACAATTACACCTCGGGCTTTTCCGTCAACTACAACTAAATCTAATATTTCATGACGGCTATATTGTGTTAGAGTTCCCACTTTTACTTGTTTCATCAATGCCTGATAAGTAGCCAATAATAACTGTTGCCCTGTTTGACCACGTGCATAAAATGTTCTGGAAACTAATACACCACCAAAAGAACGGTTACTTAAATAACCGCTATATTCACGTCCAAATGGTACCCCTTGAGCTGTCATGTGATCGATTAGATCAACAGAACATTGAGCCATTCTGTATACATTGGCTTCTCTTGATCTATAATCACCCCCTTTAACAGTATCATAAAACATTCGGTAAATATTATCACCATCATTTTTATAATTCTTTGCAGCATTTACTCCTCCTTGTGCTGCCACAGAATGAGAGCGTCTTGCAGAATCTTGAAAAAAGAATACCTTTACATTATAACCAAGTTCAGCTAATGATGCTGCTGCACCTCCACCTGATAATCCTCCTCCCACAACAATAACATCTATCTTCTTACGATTTGCTGGATTTACAATATTGGTATTATTAAGATAATTTTGCCATTTATCTTTTAAAGGTCCTTTTGGAATTTTTGCGTTAAGAGCCATAATTTTTTTATTTGAAGTAAAGAATGATAGGGATAATTGCATATAAAACTGCCATAATTATACCAAAGCATAATGCGATATATTTAACAATCCCCATTGCATTTTTAGGATATACTCCCAATGAACGGTGAGCACTTTCTATACCATGCACTAAGTGAAAACCTAATGCTATAATGCCAATTTCGTAAATAACTAATACCCACCACTCTTTAAAGGTTGCTACAACCAAATTGTATAGATCATGTTCATTCTCTAACACCTTGTATTGCAACCAAAATTGAGTCATGTGAATAAATATAAACAAACCTATAATCGTACCTAATATACCCATATTACGAGAATACCAAGTGCTAGTAGAGTTGTCGGTTACCTTATATTTCTCTCCTTTAGCCTTGTTGTTGTTTAAGGTTATGAGTATAGCATCAATAACATGCACAATAAGTGCCGCATACAATACCCATGCTACCAAAGAAATTGGCCAAAAATGGACTAAAAAATGAGAGTAAGCATTATACATATCATGTGCACTTGCTACATTCCCCCAAAATTCAATCGGAAAGTACGAATCAGGAATAATTAATATAAGATTTCCAATAAGGTGAATTATTAGAAAAAAACTGGTGAAAAGGCCTGTGAAAGCCATTAGGTTTTTACGCCCAATCGATGTTTTGAATAAACCTTTTTTAATTGCCATAAGGTTATTTATTTAATATTTTCCAAGCAAAGATAAAAATTGTATATCATTAACAAGCATGATTTTTATCAGTCTATAAAAAAAGTAGCTATTTATATTTAGTCTAAATAGCTGCTTTTTTATAAATCAAGAATTAAAAAATCAAGCCATTATCACTTTCAAAGTTATTTACCCAAATAATTGTTGAAATTGGATTGCCTAAAATAATATCAGCTGTTCTTCTTACATCAATAATACAATTTTCATTATCTTTAAAGTATGGAAAAATCATTAAAACTTGCCTTAGTCCAAACTGATAATACTTGGGAAAATATTAATAAAAATTTAGAAAATTTAACTTTAAAATTGAATTTAATTTCTAATGATGTAGATGTTATTGTACTACCTGAATTGTTCTCTACCGGTTTTACTATGAATGCAAATGTAGTAGCTGAGAATATGAAAGGAAAAACCATTTTATGGATGCTGAAACAGGCTGAAATTAAATACGTTTTACTAATCGGTAGTTTATTAATTAGTGAGAATAATATATTTTATAATCGTTTGGTTGTTGCTTTTCCTAATGGTAGAATTGAGTATTATGATAAACGGCATTTGTTTTCATATGCCAAAGAAGATCATGTATTTAATCCGGGAAAAGAAAAACTTGTTTTTGAATACAAAGATTTTAAAATTTGTCCCTTGATCTGCTATGATTTACGTTTCCCTGTTTGGGCTAGAAATACAGAAAATTATGATTTATTGATTTATGTTGCAAATTGGCCAAATGTCCGAATATTTGCCTGGGAAACTTTATTAAAAGCTCGCGCCATTGAAAATTTATGCTATGTTGTTGGTGTTAACAGAGTTGGTATAGATAACAATAATTTAGTTTACTCCGGTCATTCAGCAGTTTATAATACAATGGGAGAAACTTTATTAGATTTTGAAACTGATAAACAAGATATTAAAACAATTACTTTACAAAAAAATCATATTATAGAAAGTAGAAATAAATTTAGATTTTTAGACGACCGTGATGAATTTGAGATAAAATAAATTTCAATAATAAAATCTAATCCATATCTTTTAAAAAAACACAAACCGGAAAATGATCGCTAAAACCACCTATATAGCGATTACCGGAAAATGTTCGTAAAGGTATTCCTTTTGTTTTTCCATATTTTTCCTGTAAAAAATACGCATTGTATATTCCAGCATCTCTAAAAAATAATTTTTCTTCTTCTAAAAAGTTTATGCTCATAATAATCTGATCAAACATATACCATTTTTTATGATGAAAAATACTGCCTTCTCCTTTTCGTTGAAATTCTAACATCGGATTAAAAAATTCAGGTGTAACCAAAAAGTTTTTTATGCTGTTACTATTAGGTTCATCATTAAAGTCGCCCATAATAATGATATTTGGGTTAGGATTTTCAGTATATATTTTATTAATAATCTCATGAATTAATTTGGCTGCTTTCATTCTTTTACTTTCCGAAAAATTAATTCCATTATTTCTCGATGGCCAATGATTAATAATAACATAAACTTGTTCATTAAAAAGCTTACCTGAGATCAATAAAATATCTCTTGTAAAATCCCTACCATGATTCTTATCTTCTAAATATAAAGTATAAGTATCACTATAGATCAATTTAAAATATTGTTCTTGATATAAAAAGGCTACATCTATACCTCTTTCATCAGGAGATTCATAATGCACAAAATTGTATTGAAATGGTTTTAGATTTTTAGTTTGAATCAAATCTTCTAATATTCTACTGTTTTCTACTTCTGCTACACCTAAAAAAATTGGAGGTTTTTGAGTTTGATTCGTACCAATTTTAGAAATTGCTCTACTTATATTTTGAATCTTAGTATTATAGCGATCCTGATTCCATTGAAATTGTCCTTCAGGAGTAAAATCTTTATCTAAGGTATATTCATCATGCATTGAATCAAAAAAATTCTCCAAATTATAAAACGCAATAGAAAATAATTTTGAATTATCTTTTAAAACCATTTTTACAGAATAAAAAAACGAATGTACAAAAATTAAATTCCTGAATTTTATATAAAACAGTATTTGTAAATTTGCAACATGATAGAAAAACAAAACACCAAAATTGAAAATGTAGTATTAATAGGGATAACAACTAAACATCAAGATAATGAAAAAGCTAAAGAATATTTAGATGAGTTAGAATTCTTGACCTATACAGCTGGCGGAAAAGTAAAAGAACGCTTTATCCAAAAGGTAGATATTCCAAATCCTAAAACTTTTATTGGCTCAGGAAAATTAAATCAGGTAAAACAATATATTGATGAGTATAATGTGCAAACTGTAATATTTGATGATGAATTGAGTCCGGCACAATTGCGAAATATTGAAAAAATATTGAATTGTAAGGTGCTAGATCGTACAAATTTAATTTTAGATATTTTTGCACAAAGAGCGCAAACATCCTATGCTAGAACCCAGGTAGAACTCGCTCAATGTGAATATTTATTACCCAGATTAACCCGGATGTGGACGCACTTAGAGCGACAAAAAGGTGGAATTGGATTACGCGGACCGGGTGAGACTGAAATTGAAACAGACAGACGAATTATTCGTGATAAGATTTCTCTTTTAAAAAAGAAGTTGAAAAACATTGATAAACAAATGGCTGTTCAACGCAAAAATAGAGGGAAAATGGTTCGTGTTGCTTTGGTGGGTTATACAAATGTTGGAAAATCAACTTTGATGAATGTTGTAAGTAAAAGTAATATTTTTGCCGAAAATAAATTATTTGCTACATTAGATACTACTGTTAGAAAAGTTGTGATAAAAAATATTCCTTTTCTATTGACTGATACTGTTGGTTTTATAAGAAAATTACCTACTCAATTGGTGGAGTCTTTTAAATCAACTTTAGATGAGGTACGTGAAGCTGATCTGTTATTACATGTTGTAGATATTTCTCATCCGAATTTTGAAGATCATATTGACTCTGTAAATAAAATTCTGGGAGAAATAGCTAGTGCAAATAAACCAACTTTAATGGTTTTTAATAAGATTGATGCCTTTGAAAATGAAAGTATTGATGAAGATGATCTAGTTACCAAACGGACCAAAGCTCACTATACATTGCAGGATTGGGAAAAAACATGGATGAATAATATGAAAGGTAATTGTGTTTTTATTTCTGCTTTAAACAAAGAAAATTTAGATGAATTCAAATCTTTGGTTTACGACGAAGTTAAGAAAATTCATATTACCAGATTTCCATATAATGATTACTTGTATCAGGAATATGAAGAAGAATAAAGCGATATTTGCTTAATTATTATTAGAATCTTCATTGCCAATAATTCCCAATCTATCGGCTCTTTCTTTCCACATTTTTCTGGCAAGGACTTGAAGATCAACATGACCATCACTTTCATCAACAATTTCTAAACCAAGAAGTGTTTCAATGATATCTTCCTGTGTTACAAGGCCACTTACTGATCCATAATCATCTACTACCAATGCAACATGCTCTCTATTTTCAATTAATATATCCAGAAGATTTGGTATTGGTAGATTTCTTTCAACAATAAAAATTTCTCTTTGGATCGTTTTTAATTCGTTTCCTCCATTTTTTTTGATGATAGAATCAAGCATTTCATCCTTTAAAATATAGCTTTTAATATCCTCTTGGGAATCACCATATATAGGAATTCTAGAAAATTTTAACTTTGGGTTTCTATCATAAAACTCTTGAATGGTCATTTTTTCAGAAGCAAT
The DNA here is from genome assembly GCA_030626085.1 of Flavobacteriia bacterium. Taxonomy (GTDB): domain Bacteria; phylum Bacteroidota; class Bacteroidia; order Flavobacteriales; family Flavobacteriaceae; genus Namhaeicola. The sequence continues at coordinate 10,207 of DAOUPQ010000004.1, read as the reverse complement.
TTTCATAACAATACTAGGCGTCATGATATCTTTTACCAACACAGATTTAAAATCAATTAAATTTTTAATGATTCTACTCTCTTTTTCCTGAAAAACACCTTCTTCATGAGCAATCTCAGTCATCGCATGAAAATCTTCTCTACTTACAGCAACGTCATGCGGACTTTTACCAATCAATCTTGTTGTAAGTTGTAAAAGCCATAATATACCAGTATATTTTAATGGAAACATTAATACTGTAACTGCCTTTGTAGTAAAACTTGCTAATTTTTTCCAATAACTGGCACCAATTGTTTTGGGAATTATTTCAGAAAGTACTAAAATCATTAATGTCATAATCGCCGAAACAATTCCAACAGAATTATTACCTGATCCAAAAGTCTTTTCTGCTTGAACACCAACTAAAATAGCACCCACAGTATGAGCAACTGTATTAACTGTTAAAATTGCGATTAAAGGCTGGTCAACATCATCTTTTAATTTTTCAAGTGTATTTGCATAACTTTTCCCTTCATTTTTCTTAACTGCAATAAAAGTTGGCGTTATGCTTAATAAAACAGCTTCAAGAATTGAACATAAAAAAGAAAAGAAAATGGATACAAAACCATAAATTAGCAATAAGGTCATAAAATAATTTGTTTTTGCTAATTTATTAAATTAAAATTGGATAGTTATTAAATGATGAAAAAATCTACTTTATTTTATAGCTCAAACCAAATAACCAATAGGATTGTAATTTGTTATCAACTGTGTCAAAAGTAACATCCGGATCAAAATCTGTTGCATAATTCAAAGCTTCTTGTTTATTTTTTCTCAAACCAAAATCAAAACCTAAACCTAAATTTTTCCATATGGTATAAGCAAATGAGTTAGTCCAGGTATAATTTGAATAATTTGAGGATTTGTAACTCTGAAAAATTGAAAGATTTGAAGAAATATTTAAATTCCCAATTTTTTTAGAATAATCTGCAACTATTTTAGCTCCCAATGATGAATTATATTCGTTACCTCCTCTACTAAAAATAAAATTATAGTTCAATGGATGTATAACGATAACCAAATCTTTAATTGGTGTCCATGTAGCGCCAATCCCAAGATCAAGATAACCAGGATTATTAAAATTATTTACTAATGTTGTACGATATTCACCCAAAGCTGAAACCGCAAATTTTTCGCTTAATTTTCTTCCATATAAGGAAGAAAGTGTAAAAATATCTGTTGAAACTTCATATTTTTCACTATCTAAATCATCATCCTTGTTATCAAATTTAATCCAGCTAATATTAATATTTGTAGCATTTTTCCAAAAGAATTTATCTTCAATCAAATCAGCAGAGGCATTAATGTTAAATCCAAAATTACCTACCGAAGAGTTGGGTGTATCTTTAGAATACCAATTATTATGTCCTGAAACACTTCCTCCTATTGTACCAAAAGCATCAAATCTCCAACCGGGTAGTGCATCAATTTCACTTTGAATAGCATCTACATTTTTTTGTATTGCTCCAATAGAATCTTTTTTGATCTTTTGTAATGATAATAATTCATCTTTTGTTTGTGCATTCACAAAAGGAAAAATTAACATAAAGACAATTAAAATTAATGATCTTTTCATTTTAAAATATTTGATTTATACGGATTTCAAAAATAATATATTTAATTATATGCAAGTTTAAAGAAAACCAAGTTCTAATTTTGCTTCTTCACTCATTAGGTCTTGAGTCCAGGGAGGGTCAAAAGTGATTTCTACTTCAGCATTATTCACTTCTTCAATTGTTTTTATTTTTTCTTCAACTTCAACAGGTAGGGTTTCGGCAACAGGACAGTTTGGAGTTGTAAGTGTCATTAATATCTTAACATCTCTGTTTTCATTTACAAAAACATCATAAATTAAACCAAGTTCATAAATATCTACCGGAATTTCAGGATCGTATATTGTTTTAATTTTTTCTAAAATTTTTATCCCCAAAACTTTTGTGTCAATTTTTTCCATTTACACTCTTTAAAATGATTCTAAATAAGGACAAATATAATATAATTAAGATAATTTTGACTGATAAACCAGGGCATATAATTTAAATTGTTTGATCATAGATACCAAACCATTTGCTCTTGTTGGGGATAAATGCTCTTTTAAACTAATTTCATCAACAAAAAATAATTCGTTTTCCAAAATATCTTTTGGTGTTTGATTAGAAAAAACTCTTAACAATAAAGCTACAATTCCTTTGGTAAGAATTGCGTCTCCATCTGCTTTGAAAATCAATTTGCCATCTTCTAATTCTGTTTTAAGCCACACTTTAGATTGACATCCGTTAATCAAATTGTCTTCCGTTTTATATTCATCATCCATATAAGAAAGTGATTTTCCTAATTCTATGATATAATCATAACGTTCCATCCAATCGTCAAATATTGAAAATTCGTCAATTATCTCATTTTGTATTTCTTTGATTGTCATATTATATTAATGAAATTAAAAATTCAATTTTATTAATTATATGTTTACTATTTTTATAAACTTATAATATTTATTTTTGCAAATTTAAACAAATACTGCATAATGAGTAAACTTTTAATTGTTGGAACAGTAGCTTTTGATGCTATTGAAACTCCTTTTGGAAAAACAGAAAAAATTTTGGGTGGCGCTGCCACATATATTGGGTTGGCTGCTTCACAATTTAATGTTGAATCAGGTATAGTATCTATAGTAGGAGGTGATTTTCCTAAAGGATATTTAGAAATGCTCAACAGTAAAAATATTGATACAACCGGTATCGAAATTGTAAAGAATGGTAAAACTTTTTTTTGGAGAGGCAAATATCACAACGACTTAAATACGCGTGACACTTTAACAACAGAATTAAATGTTTTAGCAGATTTTAAACCTGTTGTGCCGAAAAAATTTCAAAACCCTGATTTTTTGATGTTAGGAAATTTACATCCATCAGTACAAATGTCCGTAATTAAACAAATTTCTAAGCGACCAAAATTAGTGGTTTTGGATACTATGAATTTTTGGATGGATAATACTTGGGATGAATTAATTGAGGTTATTAAAAAAATTGATGTAATTACTATTAATGATGAAGAAGCAAGGCAACTTAGTGGTGAATATTCACTAGTTAGAGCCGCACATAAGATTCACAAAATGGGACCAGAATATGTTATTATTAAAAAAGGAGAACACGGTGCACTATTGTTTAACAAAAAAAATGTGTTCTTTGCTCCCGCTCTACCTTTAGAAGATGTTTTTGATCCAACAGGTGCCGGAGATACTTTTGCCGGAGGGTTTATTGGTTATTTGGCCAGTACTCGTGATATTTCTTTTGAAAATATGAAACGAGCCATAATTTATGGATCAAATTTAGCTTCTTTTAGCGTTGAAAAATTTGGTACAAGGCAAATGGAAGATCTAACAAAAAAAGAGGTTCAAGATAGATTACAAGATTTTAAACAATTAACTCAATTTGAAATTGAGTTACATTAATTTAACACTTAACCTATTTCTGTAATGAGTGATGCTATCAAACATGAATGCGGAATTGCTTTAGTAAGATTATTAAAACCTTTGCAATACTACAAAGATAAATATGGTACTGCTTTTTATGGTATTAATAAAATGTATTTACTAATGGAAAAGCAACACAATCGCGGTCAGGATGGTGCTGGTTTTGCAAGTATTAAATTTGATGTTAACCCCGGAACACGGTATATGAGCCGAATCCGATCAAATAGCCAACAACCAATACAAGATATTTTTGCTAAGATCAATGCCAGACTCAATGGAGTGCTGAAAGAAAACCCTGATAAAACCAATGACATAGATTGGCAACTTCAAAATATGCCTTACGTAGGTAATTTGTTTCTAGGTCATGTCAGATATGGAACTTTTGGTAAAAATAGTATTGAAAGTGTACATCCCTTTTTACGCCAAAATAATTGGCAACATAAAAATTTGATCGTTGCAGGAAATTTCAATATGACCAATTCAAATGAATTATTACAAGAACTTATTGAACTTGGCCAGCATCCAAAAGAAAATACCGATACTGTTACAATAATGGAGAAAATTGGTCATTTTTTAGATGATGAAGTGCAACAATTATACGATAAATTCAAAAATGAAGGAATCAGCAAAAAAGATGCTTCATCACTAATTGCAAAAAATGTTGACGTGGCAAATCTTTTAAGAAGAGCTTCAAAGAATTGGGATGGTGGATATGCTATTACAGGAATATTAGGGCATGGAGATGCTTTTGTTTTTCGTGATCCTTCCGGAATACGTCCCGCTTTCTATTATAAAGACGATGAGGTTGTTGTTGTTGCTTCTGAAAGACCTGTAATTCAAACTGTATTTAATGTAGCCATAGAAGATGTCAAAGAATTAGAACGAGCACATGCATTAATCATTAAAAAAGATGGCACTACAAATGTAGAGCAAATAAAAGAGCAAATGCCAGATAAAGCTTGTTCTTTTGAACGAATATATTTTTCAAGAGGTAGCGATGCTTCTATTTATGAAGAGCGTAAAAATTTAGGTAAATATATATTCCCTAAAGTATTAGAATGTATCCAAAATGATATTAAAAATACTGTTTTTTCATATATCCCTAATACTGCTGAAACATCTTTTTTTGGTTTGTCAGAAGCCGCAGAAGATTATTTAAATCAACATAAATTAAATGTAATACTCAAGGGTAAACGAAGTATCCCGGCAAAAGATCTATCAGACCTACTCTCTATAAGACCCCGAATTGAAAAAATTGCCATTAAAGATGCAAAATTACGAACCTTCATTGCTGATGATAATAGCAGAAATGATCTAGTTGCCCACGTTTATGATGTTACATATGGAGTAGTAAAACCAACTGATAATTTGGTTATTATTGATGATAGTATCGTTAGAGGCACTACCTTAAAAAAGAGTATTATTAAAATTTTAGATAGATTAAATCCTAAAAAAATTATTGTTGTGTCTTCTGCCCCACAAATACGTTATCCTGATTGTTACGGTATAGACATGGCAAATCTAGAAGATTTTATCGCTTTTAAGGCAAATTTAGCCCTCTTAAAAGACACCGATAATTATCATATTTTAGATGAGGTTTATAAAAAATGTAAAACCAATATTGACAATCCTAATCCAATAAATTACGTGAAAGAGGTGTATGCCCCTTTTACAGCTGATGAAATTTCAAACAAAATATCTGAACTATTAAAAACAAAAGATATTAAATCAGAAATTAGAATAATTTACCAATCTATTGAAAATTTACATAAGGCATGTCCTAATCATTTAGGAGATTGGTATTTTACCGGAGATTACCCTACAAAAGGTGGAATAAAAGTTGTAAACAGAGCGTTTATGAATTTCTATGAGGGGAAAAAAGAAAGAGCATATTAATTAAATTTATATAAAATGTATAAAATATCTTTATTGTTTGTTTTGATTTTAACTACTTTTAGTTTAACCCAATGTAAATCTCAAGATAGTGTAATTCAAAAAAAAGTTCCTTTTACTATTACTGAAAAAACATATCAACATTGGGTAGGTGGAAAAGAAGGGTCAAGTGGTACAAATTTGGTTTTAAGAGGTAAATACGATTTATCTCCTTTACATTTTGATACTATTTTTTTTCAAAATAGAGAAGAAAAAATAGTTGCTGAATTTAATAGTAATATTTTTAATATTTTTTTGAGAATTGCAACTATAGATTCTGATAAAGCAAGGTTAAAAATGTCTAAAGATCCAAAAGATGAGTTTGGTAATCCGGTTCCTGTAAAAACAAAAAACATACCCTTTGATCTCAAAGAGGATGAGGCTGTTTTGCTTTACAATGTTAAAGGAAAAGAATACTATTACAAAATAAGTGGAATAAAGAAATTAGAAACAGTTTATTATCCTTGATAAATAAATTGGTTTGTTTTTATTTACACACTTTTAGGGATATTACCTCCACTCCACCAAAGAGACACCAATACCAACTATAGTTTGTTTGTGGTTATAATCGATCAGACTTTCGCCATAACCATGAAAAACCTGTAAATGGAGTTTTAAGTAATCATAAATTCTAAACGCATAATCCATTTGTAAACTACCATGATTATCATCGCCAGATCGCATTGAATGCCGGCCAATCAAACTTATATCATGTCTCCCTTTTTCATACGCCACCATAAGATCACCTCTACCAATATAATTTTCAATACCCGGGTTATTATCTAACTCAGGTTTTTCTTGAAGTCTCCACCAAGGGCGTAACACAATACTCAAATCATTTGTTTCCCAGCCAAATTGCATGATAATTCTATGCCAGCTTCTTGATAAAGGGTTAGAGCTCCCATTACTTTGATGGTTATATCCAATTCCAGCAAAAACACCATTAATACCAAAAATTTTATACGGAGTGGGTACAAGTAACATTACCTCAGGTTCGTAATTTGTTTCTCTAAAAGGTCTGGATTGAGATTTATTATAAACCTGCCATCTTGAAGTTTGTGAGTACCCTATCCAAATATCACCACCAATTCTATTTCCAAAAATATTTTTTAATGCCATTGTTTTAAAACTGATCTGGAATTTTAGCTCTGTATCACCCAATGGCAGAGGTTCTGGCACAACATTATCCGGGTTATCACTAGTAGGCAGCTCATTGACATTATTCGTATAATTTGCAAATAAAATATAAAGGGGCTTGTAAGTCTTAAATTTGAATAAATCCTTTTGGTTGGTTAACGTATCGTTAATTTGCCAACTTTCAGATAAAGAATAAGTATCTTTATTTTTTTTAAATAATCCCTGTGATCGCACACTTAAATTAACCATTAAAAGGAGAATTATAAGGATAAAAATTCTCATTGTATATATTTTCAAAATTAAATTATGAATCTGTTTTATCATTCCATTTTCATAGATAATTCCAACCAACGCTCTTCCTTTTCTTCCAATTCATCAATAATTTCTCGCAATTTTAAAGAGGTTTCATTTATCTTTTCAGGTGTAATTTCGTCATTTATAAACTGCTCTTCAATTGATGCCTTTTTCTTTTCTAAACTGGCGATCTTTTTTTCCAATTTATTAAATTCGCGTTTTTCTATAAATGACAACTGACCCTCTATCGGAGCTTTTTTTCTAGAATCTTCTTTTTTGACATTTTCCGTAATTGCCGGATTCGAATCCTTATAAATTCGATAATCAGAATAGTTTCCAGGAAAACCAGTTATTTTTCCATCATTCTCAAAAATAAAGAGATGATCAATAATTTTATCCATAAAATATCGATCGTGAGAAACTACCAATAGATTTCCCGGAAAATCCAATAAAAAATCTTCTAAAATATTTAGTGTAACAATATCCAAATCATTGGTTGGCTCATCTAAAATGATAAAATTCGGATTTTGAATTAAAACGGTACATAAAAACAGACGTTTTAACTCACCTCCTGATAATTTTTCAACAAAGTCATATTGTTTTTTATTGTCGAATAAAAACCTTTCCAACAATTGTCCGGCACTGATCTTTCTCCCCTTAGTTAATGGAATATATTCACCAAACTCTTTAATGACATCAATAACTTTTTGACCTTCATTTATTTGAATACCACTTTGAGTATAATAACCAAATTTAATCGTTTCACCGACAATAACTTTCCCTGAATCAACAGGAATATTTCCAGTAATGATATTTAAAAGGGTCGATTTTCCAGTTCCGTTCTTACCAATAATTCCTATTCTTTCCCCTCGCTTAAAAACGTAATCGAAATTACTAATAATTAGTTTTTCATCAAAAGACTTGTTAATATGATGCAACTCAACAATCTTACTCCCTAAGCGTTCCATATTGATCTCTAATTGTATTTTATGATCTTTTCTCCTTTGAGATGCTTTTTCTTTGATCTTGTAAAAATCGTCTATACGAGATTTTGATTTGGTAGTACGAGCTTTAGGTTGACGACGCATCCAATCTAATTCTTTTTTAAACAAATTTTTTGCTTTATCAACAACAAGGTGTTCATGAGCAATTCGTTCTTCTCTTTTTTGTAAAAAATAGGAATAATTGCCTTTGTATCGATACAGGTTCCCCTGGTCTAATTCCATGATCTCATTACAAACTCGTTCTAAAAAATAACGGTCATGGGTAACCATATAAAGGGTTAACTTTTCTTTTGTTAAGAATGATTCAAACCATTCGATCATTTCCAGATCTAAATGGTTTGTGGGTTCATCTAAAATTAAAAGATCTGGATTATTTAATAAAACAACTGCGAGTGATAAACGCTTTTTTTGACCTCCAGAAAGTGTAGATACCTTTTTATCTAATTCATTTAATTTTAGTTTAAAAAGAATTTGTTTGTATTGTGTTTCAAAATCCCAAGCATGATTTTGCTCCATCAATTCAAATGCTTTTTGATAGGTTTCACTATCTTCAGGATTTTTTAAAGCATTTTCATACTGTTCAATTATTTTTAATATTTCGTTATCCGAATTAAAAATAGTTTGCTCAATGGTTAAATTTTCATTGAGATATTCTTTTTGTGATAAGTAGGCTATTTTTAAGCCTTTACGGGAAATGATTTGTCCGCTATCAGGGGTGTCAACACCTGTAATAATATTTAGCAGCGTAGTTTTACCTGTTCCGTTTTTTGCAACAAGAGCGATTTTTTGATCTTTATTTATTCCAAAAGAAATATTTTCAAATAATACTCTTTCTCCATAAGATTTTGAAATATTTTCAACTGACTGGTAATTCACTAAAATGGTTTTTTGCAAAGTAAATTAAAAATCAATCAAACCAGCATGATAATATGTTTTTATCAGGGATAGTTTATAAAATATTTATACAAAAAAGGTCGCCTGTATAAGACAAGCGACCTATAAAAAAATATTTTAAAAATATTACATCTTTTTTATTTTAATGTTTCTAAACCAAACATCATCACCATGATCTTGGAGTCCGATATACCCTTTTGAAGCAACATCAGCCCAATCAGGATTTAAACCTGGGAATTTACTACCAGCAACAAGTTTATTCCATTCTGGTGTCCATAAATGGTATTCTAAAACAACCACCCCATTCTGTTTATGAACTACAGTTCCTTTATAAACTGTAATCTCAATTTTATTCCATTCACCAACAGGTTTTGCATTTTGTGGTTTAGCAGGAATTAAATCATATAATGAACCTGCCTGACGATTACCATCTTTTCCTAATTTAGCATCAGGGTGTTTTTCATTATCCAATACTTGCATCTCTGGAGCTGTTTTCCAAATATAATCAAGCTTTTCTTCACCTAGATAAAAAATTCCCGAATTACCTCCTTCAGAAATCTTCCATTCCAGACTAAAAGTAAAATTTTGAAATTGTTTATCATAAATGATATCGCCACCTTCTTTGCTACCGGCTTCTCCACGCCCTGAACCTATCATATGAATAGTCCCATCAACAATCTGCCATCCGGAAGGAAAATGATCTAATTTATATCCTCTCCAACCTTTTGATGTTTTACCGTCAAAAAGAGAGATCCAACCATCATTAATTTCTGCTTGTGACAAGGTATTCAACGCAACCTTTTTAGTAGCTTGTGCATTTGTTTCAAAAGCAGATACTAACGCAAACAAAAGTAAGCTAAGTGTTAAAAATTTTAATTTCATTATTCTTAAATTTAAATATATTATTATTTTATTCTATTATTTAGGCATATCTGGTAATTTCCAACCATTTCTATAATCGTGTTTGATCAATTCAGCTGCAAATGCATTTGCGCTAACAGGATCTGTATAATCTTTATTAAATGTTGGATGTCCATCATGAATTTTAAAATTGTCTTTTTCAATAATTTTTATTTTTTCACTATCATTAATATTTGTGAAGGCCATATTTTTACCATCCCAACTTAATTTTTTATTTAATGTTTGAAGTCGAACAGCTAAAACACCCATAACAACCATTTCATTAAATGGGCCAGCTTCACTAAAAGGAGATGCAGTTTCTACACGATTTGCAGGATTTTCTTTACATGCTCTAATCCAGTCTTGTTCATGTGAAACATCAATTCTTCGTCTAAATTTTGGGGCATTAGGTTTTCTTCCTGATAATAACCAAGGATCTTTACCATAACAACCAGCAACTAATGTATCTTTTTCTCCATGGAATATCACAGCGCCTCCAGAATTATTCATATTCTTGCCATCTGGCCATCCTTTA
>DAOUPQ010000044.1 GCA_030626085.1 Flavobacteriia bacterium | reverse complement strand
TCAATACCCAAAAGCTGATACCAATTGTACAAACTTCCGTATGGTGATTCTTTTACAAATCTCCTCCATTCTTCCAAATACATATCACTTATAGGATGCTTTTCATTTTTATTTCTAGCAGCAACAGGAAAAACAAAATGCAGATCGGGGTGTATTAATTTTTTAAATTTGGAATTACAATTCTTATCACCGGTATCATTTTCCCCTTCTTTATTATTACATAAAATATACTGTGCATACGCAATTGCCATTAATAAAGTGCCGCTTCCCTGAGGCGCTACAAATAATTGAGCATGGGGTATCCTACCATTTTTAACAGTTTGTGTTAAGAATTTTTTAATTTTTTCTTGCCCTATGATATCTTTAAATAGCATCTTACAAATTAATAAAAAAGTTACCAGTTTTTAACTTATATTTTTAAATATTACATTTGCCCCTGCAATTTTCAACAATAATTATAAAAAATGGTCATCATAACTTTACAAAGAAAAAAATGTATCGGTTGTAATTACTGCGTTGAAATGGCTCCAAAACAGTTTCAGATGTCAAAAAAAGACGGGAAATGTAATTTGTTGCAATCGCGGGATAGAAAAGGGTTCCACACTTTAAAATCGCCTGATAATACTATCTTAGAAGATTGTTTAAAAGCCAAAGAATCTTGCCCTGCTAAAATAATAAGTGTAAAGATTAAATAGCCTTATCTTTTTTTTATCAATATTGAGTATATTTACCCTTTGAAAATTAAATACGAACATATTATCGGTAAATTTAACCACCGATTCAAAATATAAAAATATATATGAGCTGTTCTAATTGCTCTTCTACCATAAATGGATTACTAAAAAGTTGTGATAACGATGGTGATTGCATATCAGGCAATTGCGGAAAATTAACCGTTTTTGACTGGCTGGCTAACATGACCTTACCAGCTGATCAGGAAAAATTTGATATTGCTGAGGTTCGATTTAAGAATGGAAGAAAAATATTTTACAAAAACACGAAAAAATTGCCGCTTTGTATCGGTGAAATTATTGCAGTTGAAACTTCTCCGGGTCATGATATTGGTGTTATTTCACTTACTGGCGAGTTGGTAAAAGTACAAATGCGAAAAAAGAATATTGCAATTGATTCTAAAGAAATTTTGCAAATTTATCGCAAAGCAACTCAAAAAGATATTGATAATTGGGTCTCAGCCCGTGAAAAAGAACCTGAAATTCAAAAAAAATCAAGATTGATCATTAGTCGTCTGGGTTTAAAAATGAAATTATCAGATGTTGAATTTCAAGGTGATGGTAATAAAGCAACTTTTTATTATACTGCTGATGAAAGAGTTGATTTTAGACAATTAATTAGAGAATTGGCCGGTACTTTTAGTATTCGTGTTGAAATGAAGCAAGTAGGATTAAGACAGGAAGCTTCTCGTTTAGGCGGTATTGGCTCTTGTGGTAGAGAATTATGCTGTTCTACCTGGTTGACTGATTTTAGGTCGGTTAGCACTTCATCTGCACGTTATCAACAACTTTCATTAAACCCATTAAAATTAGCTGGTCAGTGCGGAAAATTAAAATGTTGCTTAAATTATGAATTGGATTCTTATTTAGATGCACTTAAAATCTTTCCTGACACTAAGATTACTTTACAAACCGAAAAAGGAAGAGCATTTTTTCAAAAAATGGATATTTTTAAAGGTTGGATTTGGTATGCATACGAAGAAAATCCCATTCAATGGCATCAATTAACTGTTGACCAGACCAATGAAATTATAAGTTTGAACAAAAAAAACAAAAAAGGCAGGAGTCTTGAAGATTACGCTTTAGATCAAAACCTTGATAAAGAAGAAAAATTAGGTTCAATTGATATTGTTGGTCAAAATAGTTTAACTCGTTTTGATACCCAGAGAAGAAGAAAGAAAAGAAGAAATAAAAAACCGAGAAGCAGAAATAAAAACCCTCAAAATAAATCCAAATAGATCAATATGCAAATCAAAAAAATATTTGAATTTACGGGTATAATATTTGCTTTTTTGATAGCTTTTAGCACTCAATCATGTACCAATAACATGATCTTTGATGATTATAAAAGTATCAGTAATTCAAAATGGCATAAGGATTCAATTATAAAGTTTAATGTAAATTCAATTGATACTTTAAGCAAGAATAATATTTATGTGAATATTCGCAATAATAAAACTTACGAATTTAGTAATTTGTTTTTAATTGTAGGAATTCATGTCCCTGATAATTATCAAATAGTTGATACTTTAGAATATGAAATGACTAATGCCGATGGAAGATTTTTGGGTGACGGAATTTCAGATATTTTAGAAAATAAATTAGAATACAAAACCAATGTAACATTTCCTGTAAAAGGAAATTACCAAATTCAAGTGCAACACGCAATGAGAAAAAGTCAAAATATTGAAGGTCTTATTTACCTCAACGGAATTGAAGATGTTGGTGTAGCAATTGAAAAAATAGATTAAGTATGGCAGATAAAAAAAATCCTGTTTCAAAATTTACTAAATGGATATGGAAGCTTTTCCTTGCTGGAATAGTATTTACTTTTCTTTTTTTTTTATTGGCTTCATTTGGTGTTTTTGGGAAACTTCCAACTTTTGATGAATTAGAAAATCCTGAAACAAATCTGGCTACAGAAGTAATTTCATCCGATGGAAAAACCTTAGGAAAATACTATCGTGAAAATAGAACTCCGGTTAAATTTAAAGACTTACCACCAAATCTAATTCAGGCATTGGTCGCTACTGAAGATGAGCGTTTTTATGAACATTCCGGCATTGATATGCGGGGTACTGCAAGAGCTTTTGCCTACCTTGGATCAAGAGGTGGAGCCAGTACAATTTCGCAACAATTGGCCAGACTTCTTTTTGAAAGAAGATCTTCAAATAAATTTAAAGCAATAATTCAAAAAGCAAAGGAATGGGTTATTGCAATAAAACTGGAACAACAATATACTAAAAATGAAATTATTACCATGTATTTCAATAAATACGATTTTGGTCATAATGCTGTTGGAATCAGATCAGCTTCAAGAATTCATTTTGGAAAAGAACCTAAAGATCTAAATTTAGAAGAATCGGCTATGCTAGTGGGTATGTTGAAGAATTCTTCATTATACAACCCTGTACGTCGCCCTGAGATGGTTAAAGATCGTCGCAATGTGGTTTTTAAACAAATGGAACGAAATGAATATATTACTGAAAAAACAAAAGACTCTTTACAACTGCTTCCTTTAAGGTTAGATATTCATTTAGAAGGCCATAGTGATGGTATCGCTACTTATTTTAGAGAATATCTTCGTGATTTTATGAAGCAATGGATCAAAGAAAATCCTAAACCAGATGGATCAAATTATAATATTTACCGCGACGGGTTAAAAATATATGTTACTATAGATTCACGTATGCAAAAGTATGCTGAAGAAGCTGTTGATGAACATGTTAGCAATTTACAAAACATATTTTTCAAAATTCAAAAAAAGAATAAGACTGCTCCTTTTTATGATATAGAAGAAGATCAGATCAAAAGCACCATGTTATCTGCAATGAAACGAAGTAATCGCTGGCGAAAAATGAAAAAAAATGGAAAATCAGAAAAAGAAATTCTAGCTTCATTTCATGAAGAAACTAATATGCGCGTTTTTTCATGGGAAAAAGAAATTGATACGATCATGACGCCCTATGATTCTATTCGTTATTACAAACATTTTTTACGAACAGGTCTTATGTCTCTTGAAGTTGAAACCGGACATGTAAAAGCATGGGTTGGAGGTATTAATTACAAACATTTTCAGTATGATCATGTTAAGCAAGGTAAACGCCAGGTAGGCTCAACTTTTAAGCCTTTTGTTTATGCTACAGCTATCTTTCAAAAAGGAATTTCTCCCTGCGAAGAATTTCCCAATACACCTTATACCATACCTAAGGGAAAATATGGTTTACAAGAAGATTGGACACCTAAGAATTCAAGTGAAAAATATGGTGGAATGCGTACATTAAAAGCTGCGCTCGCCAATTCAATAAATGTGATAACTGTCAATTTAATTGATCAGGTAACTCCTCAAAATGTAGTTAAATTTGCACATAGGGTCGGGATAACTTCTAAGATTGAAGAAGTACCTTCAATTGCTCTGGGAACCATTGATCTAACCTTATTTGAAATGCTATCCTCATTAAATACTTTTGCCAATAAAGGCATGTATATTAAACCTATGATGATCACGCGTATTGAGGATAGAAACGGAACTGTTTTAGAAGAATGTTCACCTCAAACCAAAGAAGCATTAAGCGAAGAAGTTGCTTATACAATTATTAATCTAATGGAAGGTGTTACAAGATCAGGTTCGGGAATACGATTAAGAACATCAGGAGGAAAATATCCCGACAATGTAGCTACCGGATATCCTTATAAATTCAAAAATCCAATAGCGGGAAAAACGGGCACCACTCAAAATCAATCGGATGGTTGGTTTATGGGAATTGTTCCTAATTTAGCCTCTGGTGTTTGGGTTGGCGCTGAAGACCGATCCGTACATTTTCCTGATATGGGACGCGGACAAGGTGCTTCTATGGCATTACCCATTTGGGCTTTGTATATGCAAAAATGTTATGCAGATGAAACCTTAGATATCAGTAAAGATGATTTTGAAAAACCCGAAAATTTAACTATCCAAATAGATTGTAATAAAAAAGATGATGAAAAAGACCAAAAAGACAATCAACATCAAAAAGAAGAAGAAATAGATTTTTAATATGGCATTGAAAGTTGATTGGAAACCCTCTGAGGAAATCATTACCCAAAGCAACATTTTTAAAATGATGCAAATCAATGGTTTTGACAATTATCAAAGTTTTTGGAGGTGGACTGTTGATCAAAAAAATATATTTTGGTCGCAAACTATTGACAATCTCAATATAAAATTCAAAAAAAAATACAAAACCATTTTAGATATTTCAAAGGGAGTTGAAAATCCTCAATGGATAAAAGGTGCATCTTTTAATATTGTTGATTCCTGTTTCCATAATGATGATTCGGCTATCGCTGTTGTTTACCAAGAAGAAGATGGAACGCTACAAAATATTACACAAAAAAACTTAGAGAAACTGGTAAATAGAATTGCCAATAGTTTAAGAGAAATCGGAATTAAGCAAGGTGATTATATCGCCATTGATATGCCTATGACCATGGAAGCTGTTGCAATCTATCTGGCAGGTATAAAAGCCGGGAACCCTTTAGCTACAATAGCTGATAGTTTTACCCCAAACGAAATATCAGTAAGATTAAAGATTACCAAACCCAAAATAATTTTTACTCAGGAAATCTTAAAACGTGCCGGAAAATCATTGCCTTTATACGAAAAAGTAATTGAAGCAAATGGACCAAAAGCCATTGTTATAAAAACTGAAAATACAAATATTCCACTTAGAGAAAATGATATCTATTTTGATGACTTTTTAGTAAAAGATGATCATTTTGAAACTGTAATGCAAGACCCTGATGATTTTCTGACCATACTTTTTTCTTCCGGGACTACAGGTGACCCTAAAGCGATTCCTTGGACACATACAACACCAATAAAAAGTGCTGCCGATGGATATTATCATCACAATATTCAAAAAAATGATGTTGTTTGCTGGCCTACTAATTTGGGTTGGATGATGGGTCCATGGTTGGTTTTTGCTACACTTATCAACAAAGCAACCATCGCTTTATATTACGGTGCACCAATTGATAAAAACTTTGGAATATTTGTACAAGATGCCAAAATTACTATGCTGGGTGTTGTACCAAGTTTTGTAAGACATTGGAAAAATACCGGCTGTATGGAAAGTTTGGATTGGAACAATATTAAATGTTTTAGTTCTACAGGTGAAGTTTCTAATCCCGATGAAATGAAATATCTAATGCAATTGGCAAATAACAAACCCGTAATTGAGTATTGTGGAGGAACTGAAATTGGTGGTGGTTATGTTACCGGTACGATGGTGCAACCCAATTATGCAAGTACATTTTCTACACAAACCTTAGGTGGAGAATTTGTTTTATTAAATGAACATAATAAACCAACAAAAAAAGGAGAAATATTTTTAATACCTCCTATTTTAGGTCTTTCCAATTCTTTATTGAACAAAGATCACCATGATGTTTACTATAAAGATACACCAAAATTTAATGGAAATATATTACGTAAACACGGTGACGAATTGGAGCTATTACACAATAGCTATTATCGTGCCCTCGGAAGAGTTGATGATGCCATGAATCTTGGTGGCATCAAAGTGAGTTCAATTCAAATTGAAGAACTCATCAACCAGCTGGATTTTATCAAAGAATCTGCAGCTATTGCTATTTCACCAAAAAATGGCGGACCAAGTAAGCTGGTGATCTATTTTATAGAAAATAATTCAGACCTTAATGATGAAGAAAGATTGCAAAAAGTAAGAGAGATTGTAAAAAGAAAATTAAACCCTTTGTTTAAAGTTGGTGATCTGGTAAAAATTAAAAACTTACCACGTACTGCTTCGGGAAAGGTCATGCGGAGAGAATTGAGAGGTGAATATGAAAATAATTAATTTTTCAAATTATCCTCTTCGCTTTGCGATACTTGTGAAAAGCTTAGTGTTCTCTGCATGAATTAAAAAAACCTGATCATGAAATAATAATTTATAACTTTGTAAATTTTCACGCAAAGAGCGCAAAAAATAACGCGAAGAACCCAAAGAAAATATATGACTGAAAATGAAATTTCATAACAAATAATTGGTGTAGCAATTGAAATACATAAAATAATTGGCCCCGGGTTATTAGAATCAGCTTATGAGAATGCTTTAGTTTATGAGTTAAAAGAACTAGGTTTTGATGTTAAACAACAAAAACCAATGCCATTTATTTACAAAGGTGTACATCAAGATGTTGGATATAGAATTGATTTGTTAATTAATGATAAAGTCATTATTGAAGTGAAATCTATAGAAAATTTAGCCCCTGTTCATTATGCACAAACACTGACTTATTTAAGATTATCTGGATTAAAACTAGCATTATTAATAAATTTTAACAGCAAATTATTAAAAAATAGTATTCATAGAATTGTAAACAATCTATAATTCTTTGCGAAAGTTTTGCGCAAAACTTTGCGGCCTCTGCGTGAAAATATAAACCACAAATAAACAAAAAACTAATTATGAAAATAATATCATATAATGTTAACGGCATAAGAGCTGCAATAAAAAAAGGATTTCTAGATTGGTTGCAAGCTGCAGATCCTGATGTGATCTGTATTCAGGAAATCAAAGCTCATAAAGAACAATTGGATCTCAGTTTATTTGAACAAGCCGGTTATCCGTTTAATTATTGGTTTTCTGCTGAAAAAAAAGGATATAGTGGCGTTTCCATATTTTCTAAGGTTAAACCAAATCAAATTGTATATGGAACCGGAATTGAAAGCATGGATTTTGAAGGAAGAAATCTCCGTCTGGATTTTGACGATATATCGGTTATGAGTTTATATCTGCCATCAGGAACAAACGATGCCAGATTAAATTTTAAATTGAATTATATGGCTGAATTTCAAGATTATATTAATAATCTTAAAAAAGATATTCCCAATTTGCTTATCTGTGGTGATTATAATATTTGTCATGAATCCATAGATATTCACAATCCGAAACAAAATAAAAATACATCCGGTTTTTTACCTGTAGAACGCAAATGGATCGATAATTTTATTAAAAGCGGTTTTATTGACACTTTCAGACAATTTAATAAAGAACCTCATAATTATTCATGGTGGAGTTATCGAGCCAACTCACGTAACAATAATAAAGGTTGGCGCATTGACTATTGTATGGCGAGTGAACCACTACAAAACAATCTGGAAAGAGCATTTATTTTACCTGAAGCCAAGCACAGTGATCATTGTCCGATAGGTTTAGAATTAAAATTTTAGGAACCCTTTTGGCTTCTAATTACTTAAAAATCTGAAACCCAAAACCAAAAACCTAGGTTGTTTTATTTGCCAATTGACCGCAGGCAGCATCAATATCTTTTCCCCTGCTTCGACGAACATTTACAATAATATTATTCTTTTCAAGTTCTCGAACATAATACTCAATGGCTTTTGGATCAGCTTGTTGAAATTCAGAATCATCTATGGCATTGTATTCTATCAGATTGACCTTAGAGGGAATTTTTTTGCAATAATTTACCAAGGCTTCAATATCTTTTTGTTTGTCATTTATATTTTTCCAGACTACATACTCAAAAGTAATTCGCTTTTTGGTTTTAGCATACCAGTATTGTAACGATTCTAATAATTCTGAAAGATTTGATTTTTCATTTATCGGCATCATTTTCGATCTAACCTCATCAATAGCAGAATGTAATGATACCGCTAAATTAAATTTAACATCATCGTCTGCCATTTTTTTTATCATTTTTGGCAAACCTACTGTTGAGAGCGTAATACGTCTTGGTGACATTCCCAAACCTTCATCCATGGTAATTTTTTCAATCGCTTCTATTACATTGTTGTAGTTAAGTAATGGTTCTCCCATTCCCATAAAAACAATATTACTCAATTTGTGATTTTTATAAAATCTGCTTTGCTTATCAATTGAAACTACCTGATCATAGATCTCATCCGGATTCAAATTACGCATTTTCTTTAGTCTGGCTGTTGCACAAAAAGAACAATTAAGGCTGCAACCTACCTGACTTGAAATACATGCGGTTGTTCTGTTCTTTGAAGGAATTAATACAGATTCTACTACTAGGCCATCGTGTAATCTTACGGCATTTTTAATCGTCCCGTCACTGGATTGTTGCATCTGATCAACTTCAATATGATTGATCACAAAATTATCAATCAGCATTTGTCTTGTTGTTTTGGATATATTGGTCATATCCTCAAAATTATGTGCACCTTTATGCCACAACCATTCATATACTTGATTTCCACGAAAAGCCTGATCATTTTGTGCTACAAAAAAATCTCGCAATTCCTGTTTTGTTAAAGCCCGTATATCTTTTTTTTGATTCATTAAAAAGTAAAAAAGCGCCATATAAAAAGGCGCTCCTAATTATAATAATTCAATTATTAAATAATCAACATGGCATCACCATAAGAATAAAAATTATATCCTTTTTTAATGGCTTCTTTATAAGCTTTTTTTAATAGATCATGACCGGCAAAAGCGGAAGTCATCATCATTAAAGTTGATTTTGGTGTATGGAAATTAGTGATCATACAATTTGCAATTCTAAATTTGTAAGGAGGAAAAATAAATTTATTCGTCCAGCCATCAAAAGGTTTTAATCTGTGGCTCGTAGAAACCGAACTTTCCATAGCGCGCATTACAGTAGTCCCTACAGCACAAATACGTCTTTTATTATCAAGTGCATTATTAACCACATCAACGGTCTTTTTTAAGATTGTATATTCTTCCGAATCCATTTTATGTTTCGATAGATCTTCAACTTCTACCGGATTAAAAGTTCCCAAACCAATATGCAATGTAATTTCTTCAAGATCTATGCCTTTAATTTCTAACCTTTTTATTAAGTGTTTAGAAAAGTGTAAACCTGCAGTCGGCGCTGCTACTGCTCCTTCGTGTTTTGCAAAGATAGTTTGGTAACGTTCTTCATCAGAGAATTCACTTGTTTCTTCAATATCACGTTTAATATATTTTGGAAGTGGAGTTTGCCCCAGTTCACCAAGTTTTTTTCTAAATTCCTCATATGAACCATCATATAAAAAACGTAAAGTTCTTCCTCTTGATGTAGTATTATCAATTACCTCAGCTACTAATCCACTATCTTCTCCAAAAAATAATTTGTTTCCAATTCTTATTTTTCTTGCCGGATCAACCAATACATCCCATAAACGAGTTTCAGGATTTAATTCGCGCAACAAGAAAACTTCAATTCTTGCACCGGTTTTCTCTTTGTTTCCAAATAATCTTGCCGGAAATACTTTTGTATTATTAAAAACCATTAGATCTCCATCATCAAAGTATTCTATTAAATCCTTAAATATTCGGTGTTCAATTGTATCTTTTTCTCGGTTTACAACCATTAATTTGGCTTCATCTCTATGAATTGATGGATATTGCGCTAATAATTCTTCGGGCAGTTCGTAACTAAATTGTGATAATTTCATTTAAATCTTGGGGTTTTGTTAAATCTTATATTTTTTATGGTTGCAAATATACAATCTCAAGATAGGCGATGTCAAGTTTTTTTCAATATAAATTGGATTTTTTAATGAAAAGTGTGAAATGTTTAAGTATTTGGTATCTTTACGCAAATTTATAAAATGTCAAAAAGAGTTATTCCATACAAAGATTCTGAACTTGGTAAAAAGGAACAGGTTACTCAAATGTTTGATAATGTTTCTACCAATTACGACCTTTTAAACAGGATACTTACTTTTGGAATTGATGTTAGCTGGCGAAAAAAAGTTGTTGCAATTGTCGCTGATCAAAAGGCAAAGAAAATATTGGATATCGCTACAGGAACAGGAGATCTGGCAATAATGCTTGCTGATATCAACCCTGAAAAAGTTGTTGGACTGGATCTTTCTACAGGCATGTTAGACATTGGAAAGAAAAAAGTTGCTGAAAAAAATTTGACAGATACAATTGATATGGTTTTGGGAGATTCTGAAAAATTACCTTTTAAAGATCATACTTTTGATGCCGTAACTGTAGGCTTTGGTGTAAGGAATTTTGAAAATCTTGAAAAAGGTTTACAAGAAATTTTTAGAGTACTAAAACCAAAAGGATCTTTTGTTGTTTTAGAGACATCTCAACCATCAAAATTTCCTGTTAAACAAGGATTTACTTTTTATTCTAAATATATCATCCCTTCTATTGGTAAATTATTTTCAAAAGATAAAAATGCTTATACTTATTTACCGGAATCGGCTGCTGCTTTCCCCTATGGAGACACTTTCAACAATATTTTATTAAAAACAGGGTTTAACAGATCAGAAGTTTTACCGCAAACTTTAGGAATTGCGACCATTTATCATGCTATAAAATAAACCGAATGAAAAGAAGTATTTTATTTGTAATTATATTATTTACCACAAGTTCAACTTTGCTTTATGCACAAAAAGAGCGTATCGAACATTTACAAACTTTTGATAAACGAACCATTCATTTCGGTTATTATTTGGGTATGAATAATATGAGTTATAAAGTGAGTTATTATGATCAAAGTGGTCAAGACCCATCAATTTATGATCCAGTTTTTGGCAACCAAAGAATACGTCCTGTTCCTGATAAAGATATGTTTGTATCAATAAATGCTTCTTTAGGATTTAATATTGGATTTATAATAGATTACCGATTACATAAAAATATCAATTTACGTTTTGAACCGGGATTGATGAGCAATACAAAAGAGCTAAATTTTATAGATGCCAATATTGGACCTGAAAATGGTCAGTATAATGGAACTCAAATAACCGAAAGAAAAGTTTCAGGTACATATTTACATTTACCGCTAATATTTAAGGTCAGTACCAACAGACTAAATAATATAAGACCTTATATTCTTGGTGGAGCTTCTTATGACTATAATTTTTCGAGCAATGAAGGCAATAGTGATGATAATTA
>DAOUPQ010000077.1 GCA_030626085.1 Flavobacteriia bacterium | reverse complement strand
TGCTGTATCTCCTCCTGCTGTTGAATATGCCAGCGGAAAATTACTGGCACCAAAAACTACAACCGGACCTAATGGAAAAAGCATTTTTCTCAGATCTGGTTTAGGAATTGGTTTTCTTTCAGAAATTGCAGTATCAATGGTCGCTTCAACCCAAGAACCTTCTTTTACCAGATCGGCAAACATTCTCAATTGCCAGATCGTTCTTCCTCTTTCAGAAATAGCTCTATCAATATTTAAACCTGATTCTTGAGAATAAATCTGCAATAAAGCATCACCTAAATCTAAAATTTCATCAGCTATGACATTTAAAAAATCACTCTTTTTTTTACCGGAAATATTCTTATACTTTTTAAATGCCTTATTTGCCAGTTCTACCGTTTCTTCAATTTCTAGATCTGAAGCTTCGGTGAAAATAGTTTCGTTCTCAGTATTTGTTAATGGATTAAAAGTCTTAAAAGTGATATCTCCCTGAGAGGATAATTTATTCCCAATATAATTCTTACCTGAAATCATTTTGTACTATTTAGTAAATTATATAAGTTCTTCTCTAACTTTTTTAGGTAGACCTTTAACAATCAAATCATAAGAATCATCGATTAATTCTTTAAAAAGATCATCGGAAAATGAACCATCAACAATTACTGTATTCCAATGTTTTTTGTTCATATGATACCCCGGAATAATACTCGAGAATTCTTCTCTTAATGAAATGGCATGTTCAGGGTCGCATTTTAAGTTCACTCTTAATTCAGGATTTTCTAAACCGATTAAAGCAAATATTTTGTTACAAACTTTAAATACAAGTGTTGTCTCGTCAAAAGGAAAACCTTCGGTTACACATGGTTTATTTAAACAATAAGTCCTAAATTCTTCGATATTCATACAGTAAAATTAGTGAATATTTATTACAAAAATACCAATGCTAATTTAATATCTCCATAACTTATTTCACCATTTAAAGCTTCAAAAATTGGTTTTAAACTTATCCTATTATCTTCAGGATTTGCTTTTAGAATTGCATTACGAGCTTTTTTTACTTTAGCAATAATTTTTTTGTCTGGCTTAAATCTAGAAAGATTCATTTTGGGATACAGATCTGAAATTCTAATCAAATGAGTAGATATTGTACCTAATGTTAATTCTCTTTCCTTTGATATCTCTTTAAGCGAATATCCTTTATCTATCAATTGTTTGGTAATAAAATAGGTAGATTTTTTTTTAATTTTTTTATCTTTCTTAAGACTTTTTTTATTTTCTTTAATCTCATCAAGATCTGTTATTCCTCCACTTTCTTTTATAAAATTATTTGCCAATTTATCCAAATCTTTTTCATTATTATCTCTTTCAGAATTTAATGATAATTCTTGAAATCTCTTATCGGCTTTAAATGCCAAACTATCCACAATAAGTGTCATGCTGTTGTATCCGGTTAAATTTAATCCCGATAAACTTTTAACTCTTGACAAAGCGACATAACCTTGTCCTTTTTCAAAAGTTTTACTCAAATCCATTGTTGCACTATCTAGGGTCATTCCCTGACTTTTATGAACTGTGATTGCCCATGCCAAACGAAGCGGAATTTGAGTATAACTCACTAATAGTCTACCTTTTTCATCTTCAATTCTCCACTCTTCATACTCAGCTGTAATTTCATATCCGTTGAGCAATCTTACAATTGGTATATTTTCATTATTAAATTTTATCACATTACCGAGACTACCATTTAAATATCCTTTTTCATAATTATTTTTTACAAACATTACTTTAGCACCAATTTTTAAAATCAGATTTTCCGGTGCCAGAATTGATTTTTTTACAGTTTCAGCTAATTTTAAATTCCCTTTTATCTTAGCCCTAAAAATCTTATTCTTTCCTTTGATTAATTGTAATTGTTCGGTATTAATCCTGTCAACATCAATATTATGTGTATAAAGCTTGGTAGGTTCAATCGATTCTAATTCATTTTTATTTGAGCTTAATATTGCTTTAGTACTTTGCGAAACATTTCCGGAACGAATTTCATTAAGGATATCATTGAGTAGGTTATCGGTGTGCCGGAATTGTTCTGTTAAGTAACAAATTGTAAGATCTGCATCCAACCATGCCTGAGACATAAAAGCAAATTTATCTCGATTCGTTTCACCATGATCTCCGATGGGTGGAAGCTGAAAGAAATCGCCGGAAATAATCAATTGAATCCCTCCAAAAGATTCATCAGTTTCTTTAAAAAACTGCAAAACCTCATTTACCATGTCAAACTGCTTTTTATGCAGCATAGAAATTTCATCGATGATCAGAACCCTGCTATTATCGATATTTTTCTTTAAATATTTTTTTTCTTTCAGTTCTCTTAAATTGCCTATTGAAAGCGAATTCTTTATACCAATACCTGACCATGCATGAATTGTAGTACCTTCGAGATGAGTTGCAGCAATTCCAGTTGAAGCGGTTATAGAAACCGGTACTCGCCTTTCTTTAAGATATTGAATATACTGATTTAAAACATAAGTTTTACCGGTACCTGCGGAACCGGTTAAAAAAATATTCTTTCCGGATTTTAAAATAGATAGCGCTTTGTCTTGATTCAATTTTTAAGGATTTATGAAACATAAAAATACAAATATAAACTGTATGGCTTACATTCTATAGACTTTAATGAAATAGCTTTAAAAAGTTAACATTATTCATAAAAAATTTAAGCAAAAAAAAACTCCCTTTAAAAAAGGAGTTTCTTTAATTAAAATGCTTATCCTAATCATTATGCTTGAACAGCAATATCTAAATTAGTTATTACCGTTACTAAAGGTGGTTTTACAAAGTGCTGTTTAACAGGACATTGATCAACAGTAGCTTTAATGGCTTTATTGTATTTTGTTGGGAAAGCTTCTGGTAAATTAACTAATATCTCCATTTCTTCAATCATATTTGTCATCTGATTATATTTCATTTTTTGTGTAAGAGAAACTTCTTCTAAAGACATTCCTCTTTGTGTCATAAACGCTCTAACATAAACTGCTGAACACATTCCTGCAGTTGCTAAAAAGACCATATAAGGAGAATCGTCCATTGTGATTTCTCTTCCACCGTAAGAAGCAATTATTTTTCCGTTAATATCAAATTTAATATCTATATCCATCGTTGTAATATTTTTGTTTTTAAAATTTCAGATGCAAAAATACTACTACATTTAAGAAGTATATGTAACTAAAGATACATTTATTCGAGAAATTTCTTAGAATTCATTTTTTCTAACTGCGATTTTTCGCTTTGAGAAAGTAATAGATCTTGATAATCCAGAGTCCAACCAATAGTTTCAACAATATTTTGCATCATTAGAACTGCTTCTATTGCTTCGGTTTTTGCTGAATCTAACAAACCGCTTTCAGGAATTTTATCTAGAATATGCTTTTTGGCTTTGGCGTTTAATTCAGTTAGGTCAGAAGAATCAAATTTATTGAAAAGGCCTTCTTTTTTATCATAATATTTAAAATCGGTTTCAACACTTAATACTTCAGGTTGTGGAAATTCTGTTAATCTTATCACTCTCTTTTCATTGATGGCTTCCATTCTTATTTTTGACAGATCAAAACCAATATGAGCTTTAGCATTAATTAAAATAATTGCCTTCTTTTTACTAGTTACCATATTTAGAAAATGCTCTTTTACATTTTCATAATGATAAATTTCAGCAAATTCTCCTTCTACTGTGATCAGTTTCCATACTTTTCTGATCTTTTCCATTAAAATTGCCGATTGCTCATTGGTAATACTTTTTTTATTTTGAAATTTTACATAATTTAAAACTCCATAAGTAATCATTGCGCCAAGAAAAAGTCCTAAAAGTGCTTCCATAAATATTTATTACAGATTAAAAGTAATCTTTGCAAAATTGATAATATAACAATGAATAAACCTTTTTACAAAGGTCTCTAAAAGTAATGAAATTAATCGATTCTTAATACAAGTTGTCTTTTGAATATTTTATCGTAATAATCTTTTTACTCAAAGTAAATTATAGAACCTCTTCATTATTAAAAAATATTATTCTCAAATCTTTAATTTACAATAAACAGATCAGCAGCGATACCATCAGCTAAGAATTTGCCTTTTTCAGTAATTAATAATTTTCCATCTTTAATCATCAATTTATTATTCTTTAAATATTTCTGAACATTCTCAATCAACTCATTTTTAATGTCGGATCCAAAATCATTTTCAATTTTCTGTAATGATATACCCCAAATAGTTCGTAAACCCGTCATAATAGTTTCGTTAAATCTATCATTAATGGTTAGATTTTCGATTTCTTGTGGAAGTTTATTTTGTTGTATTGACTTGATATACCTCGTATTATTTGAAACATTCCAACTACGTGAAATACCATCATAAGAATGAGCAGAAGGACCAATTCCTAAATAACTTCTTCCTTGCCAATAAGATGTATTATGCTTAGAAAAATAACCTTCTTTACCAAAATTAGAAATTTCATAATGTATAAAATGGTGCTTTTTTGTTTCTCCAACCAATATTTTGAAATGCTGTTGTGCTAAATTTTCATCTAATACAGGATATTTACCCTTTCTAATAAAATTTGCTAAAGCTGTTCTATTTTCAACGGTTAATGCATAACTCGATATATGAGAAACATTCATTTCAAAAGCAATATTCAAATTTTTTTTCCACTTTTCATTTGTCATTTTTGGCACTCCATATATTAAATCAATGGTAATATTATCAAAGTGATGCATTGCCATTAACAACGATTCTTTTGCCTCTTTTGCATTATGAACCCGATTCATAAACTGCAAATCATCATCAAAAAATGATTGCACACCTATGCTTAACCTATTAATTTTTGTAGCGGCTAATTCTTTAATTTTTTCTTCTGTGAGATCATCTGGATTTGCTTCAACTGTAATTTCCGGATCTTCAATTACCTTATAATTTTGATAAACTATATCAATCAAAAACTGTAATTCATCTATTGTCAATAAAGAAGGTGTTCCTCCTCCAAAATAGATGGTTTCTACACTATCATTTAATTCGTTTTTTCTCAATTTTAATTCAGTACCAAGGGCTTTTATCATTTCTTCTTTCCGCTTAAGCGAAACAGAAAAATGAAAATCACAATAATAACAAGCTTGTTTGCAAAACGGAATATGAATATAGATACCCGACATAGGAACTAGAGATATTTATACAATAAAAT
Organism: Flavobacteriia bacterium; assembly: GCA_030626085.1. Classification (GTDB taxonomy): domain Bacteria; phylum Bacteroidota; class Bacteroidia; order Flavobacteriales; family Flavobacteriaceae; genus Namhaeicola. The sequence goes on along the minus strand of DAOUPQ010000077.1, from coordinate 3,433 downwards.
TATTTTTCCTTTAACATTTTCATCCTTATTTTGATCTGAATAAGAAGAAATACTTTGTTCTCTTCCAACAAACTTTAAAGGTATTTTAAATTTTTTTACATCGAATGTTATTGTTGATCGTGATGGATATATATGATCTTTATATAAATTAACCGTATGAAATGCTCCAAACTTACGCGTGTTAACTGTTGATTCATAGATTAGATTAGTATCTTCATTAAAAATGATATCAGCTGTAATCCAATCACTTTTTTTATCTAAGGAAACCAATTTATACACTAAATTATTTTTAATTTTTGAGAGATAAATCGCCTGTAATGGTGAGGATAACAATTCATTAAACTGACTTATAGTCCCTTTTTTTGGTAATAGTGTTAATCCCTCACCTTTGATAATTGGTTTTTCATCTTTTTTAAATTCGGCATAGATCTTCTTATCGGGTATATGCATACCTTCAATTACAATTTTTACAATAATCTCACATTTTAGATCAGGGTTACCTGTATATTGATCAATAAGCGCATTGATATTTTTATCATGATCATTTTGCGCAAACACAATAAAAAATTTCAAGCTAATTAATATGTATAACCACAGTTTCATTCAGAAATATTCATTTTGTTAAACTTCCAAAAGGATAAACCAATAAAAAATGCGCTCATAGTAAATAAAAATAATGCAGAATTCAATATGGTTTTAAACGGAATTTCATCCACAAAGAACAATTGCCATTTTGCTATGTGATAAGTAAATAAAAAAGGTTGCCATGCACTAAAAATTCCCAAAACAAAAGTTTGTATCAAAGTAAACAAAATTAACAAGCCTAAAGATAATAAAATCGCTGTTAAAGTATTTCTAAACCATAAAGCAAAGTACATTGCCATGCTGGAAAAGGCTATCATTGCTAAAATAGCAAAAACAGTAGCATAAAAGAACCGAGGCAAAAAAGTTTCTTCTTGAATAAATTGAATACCATCAATAAAAATAATTACGTCACTTGTGCCAAAAAATATTACTGAAGGAATCAAAGCAAAAACCGCTACAATTACCATAAAGCAAATTGTATAAATTATCATACTAATTATTTTTGCCGTTAGCAAACTACTTCGTGATATGGGCTGAGTTAAAAGTATTCGAATAGTACCATATTCAAATTCGCCCGAAAAAATATGCGTTGTCACTATAATTATTAAAACAGGTATGTGCACCCATAGTGTATTTAAAGCTAAGTAAGCAATTAAATAACCGTTAACAATATTCCCTTCAACATAAAAATTATCATTTAATGGTTGTAGCAAAAAACTAAATATTTCTTCTCCATCACTGTACAATCCTAAGTCAACTATCAACATTAAAAGTATTGTAATAGCAAAAGATATATAAGTTCGATATGAACTAAAAAGTTTATATAATTCTATTTGTAAAATATTGATCAAGCTGTAATTTCTAAATATTGTTCCTGCAAAATTGTAAGTGTTTCAACATTTATTGGTGTACTTTTCATACTCACCAATGTATTTACAACCTCTGCAATCTCATTTGGTTTTAAATGGATAACCGTCTTAAAATCGCTTGTAAAAATTCCATCAATTTTAGTGATATATTCATTTGCTTTACTTGAAGGTTTATTTTCAAAAGTAAAAGCTACTCTTTTTTTAGAATTAATTAATGTTTCTTTACATATTTCAAGTGCTATTTTTCCATTGTGTAATAGTATAAACGTTTCTGCAAATTGTTCAAGTTCATTTAATAAATGGGATGAAATTATTATAGTAATTCCATCTTTATTGAGTTTTTTCAATAAATTTAAAACATCTTGGAAACCATTCGGATCCAATCCGTTAAACGGTTCATCAAGAATTAATATTTCAGGCGAACGCAATAAAGCCTGTGCTATTGCCAAACGCTGTTTCATTCCGGTTGAAAAATGTTTAACTTTCTTTTTATTTAAATCAAACAAGCCTACTTTAAATAAAAGATCATCAATATTTAATTCACTTTTATTGATTTTTTTTATGAGATTCAAATTTTGCTTTGCAGTTAAATACGGATAAAAAGAAGGCGAATCAATTAAATAACCACAATATTGTCTTAGATCAGAAAATGAATTTTGTAATTTACTTTTAAAATATAATCTACCCTTTTTTGGAAATACCAATCCTGCCAATATTTTAATTATCGAACTTTTTCCTGCACCATTTGGCCCCAATAAACCAATTATCTGACCTTTTTTAATCGAAAAAGATACTTGATCTAAAATAATCTGTTCTCCGTATTGTAGCGTTAAATCTTCAACTTTTAAAATTTGCATTACCCATAAAAAAAATTAAGTTGATAATATTCAGTAAATAAAATTTTAATCCAAAAATTATTTTTAAAAATAACCAATGGATCTTCAAAAAAAGCACCAAGCAAAATATGATACCATCTATAGCCCTTCTCAAAAAAGAAACTTTTTACTTTTTTCTGTAATTTTAGATCTTCTGCTGCAACTGTAACAGCATCACGCTGACAATTAGAATGCATATAAAGTTTAATTATTCTTTCGTTATATCCATATTTATATAACTTTTCTTTTACTTGTTTGTAATTTTGATAACGTCCATGCACATCTAATTCTGCAATTATAGTTAAACTTAAACCTAAAATTATAAGTAAAGTCCATGGTAAAATTTTAATTATTATATCATGTTGATCGATGATGTTAATTATATTCATTATCCCTATAAAAGATAGATAGATCCCAATAAAAGCAGATAAATGCAAATATTTTCCAACTTTAATATAATTATTCATTTTATTAAAGTTTATAACAAATTGAGTAGGTCTAATATTTATAATTTCTGATTTAATCACAACCAAAAATATCATTTTTTTTTTATAAATGCTAATTACTATTTTTTACAATTTATATAGTTTTATAATCTAATTTTCTGTAACTTTGTTGGTTAGCTATATTGCTAAATAATTTTTCCTAATTAATTTAACCATGCATGTAAATATTTCTACTTTTAAAATCAATGAAAAAGGAGGTATCTCAAGTAATGAATTAAGTTTGCTTGAAGACAATTTAACAACCAAACCAAAAGGACTGGATAGATTTCATATTTTTAAAGATAAAAAGGAAGAAAATATATTTTATTTGATAGAATATTGGAAATCTAAAGATCTTCAAGTTAATATGGAAGTTTCGAAAAAGTATCCAATTTTTAATAAAATTCATGAAATTTCCAAAGAAAAGAGATTTAAGAAAATTGAATGTGATATTGTAATATAAATTTATATTAATTCTAATTTATAGCCACTTCAAATACTGTTTACAGGAATCTTGTTATGTGTATGCCCCCCTTTTCTGCTAATTTTGTTTGGAGTGGTTTTAATTTCTGTAACATTTGTCATATATTTATATCTTCATTGATAGTACTTTTGGCTA
>DAOUPQ010000006.1 GCA_030626085.1 Flavobacteriia bacterium | reverse complement strand
ACGTAAAAAACCTAATGTTAATTGGGATAATATTTTAACAATGACAATGGATATCCTTAACGCAGCCAATGGAAATAATCCGTTAATGCCTCCTAGTTATGTTCCTGGTACAACACCTACATCAATGCAACATCCTGTTATGCATCAAAGTAATTGTAATGACCAACAACAAGCAGGTGCAAATGCTCCTGAAGTACATACAATTGATTTGGGGCAAAGTTATGGAAGTTTTATATTTGATTATCAAACTTTTACAGCAAAAGACCAAATAATTATTACAAACGGTGGACGAGTAATTTTTAATTCAGGATGTGTAGGAGAGAGAAAAAGCGTTCAATTAAATCTTAGTGGTTTTTCACCCACAATAACTGTACGAGTTAATCCAAACTGTGATGGTGGGTCAAATACCCAATGGAATTTCACAGTTCATTGCCCAAACAATTAGAAATTACATAAATAATTTATAAACTTCCTTTTATTTTGTAGACAGTTTTAAATTCATTTGAAATATATTAGATTTGTATGTGTAAATAATAGAGTTAAAACACATAAAATGAAAAGACGGAAATTTATTCAATCAACAGTACTTGCATCTGCAGTAGCATCTGTTTTACCATTATCTAATGTTACAGGTCAGGAAATGCCTTTTATAGATTCAGGATTAAAAAAGGAATTGTATGAACTGAGAACATATGAAATTAAATTTGGAGGAAATCAAAAACTGCTGATAGATTATTTGTATAAAGTATTACAACCAGCTTTGAAACGTATTGGTGTAAATCATTTTATGTTATTCAAAGAATTAGGTAATTCAGATCCCATCAAATTAAGGGTTTTAATTAGTTATCCCAATGCTTCTGTTTTTATAGCTGCTCAAAATCTTCATTCAGATCTAAAATATGAAAAAGAAGCAAAAAAATACCATAATTTAACTCCTGATCAAACGATTTATAACAGATTCAGTTCTTCATTATTACTGGCTTTTGATGGGATGCCCAAACTAATTGATCCTGTGAAAGGAGCATCTTTGTTTGAATTGAGAACCTATGAAGGTTTTTCGGAAGATGCGGTAAAGCGTAAGATAAAAATGTTTAATAAAGAAGAGATTCAGTTGTTTTTAAAAACGAATTTACATCCTGTTTTCTTTGGAGAGATGATAGCTGGTCCGTATCGGCCAAGCTTAACCTATATGTTGAATTTTAAGGATATGGCAGAACATGATTCAAGTTGGAAAGATTTTATCAAGCATCCTGAATGGAAAGCTATGAGCAGTAAAAAAGAATATGCCAATACTGTATCAAATATTAGAAAGATCTTTTTAGAACCTGTTCAATATGATAAATAATATTCTAAGTTGAAGAAGTGAAGAAATATTATAAAAAACAATGAAATGAGCATGAAAAGATTTGATACAGAGGAGAATTAATATAAGTGAATTATATCGAATACCTTTAAAACTTTAGAATTATAATAAGATGAAAAAAAACCTCACATTAAAACTATCCATAATTTTAACAATCATCATAATGGTAAATTTTGCAGCAGGTAAAAAAGAAAAACAGCTTTATTCAATATTAGAAATTTATGATATCACTACTAATAAAAGAGAAGTTGTTCTTAAAGAAAAGGTTCATTTTGAAGCACCCAATTGGAGTATGGATGGAAAATTTTTGATCATAAACAGTTCAGGGAAACTGTATAAAATTGATCTGGATAAAAAAACAAAAGAATTGATCAATACTGGTTTTGCAACAAGTTGTAATAATGACCATGGCATTACGCCTGATAATAAAAGTATAATCATAAGTCATCATGATGAAACGGTTGATTTAAAGGGTAGAGAAAGTTGGAAAAACTCAAGAATTTTCATAGTACCGATCAATGGGGGTAAACCACAATTAATTACCGAAGAAGCTCCTTCCTTTTGGCATGGAATTTCTCCTGATGGACAAACATTGGTTTATACGGCAGAACGTGATAATGTATTTAATATTTTTGGAATTGATATCAAAAGAAGGGATGAGAAACAGTTAACAAATACCAATGTTCTAGATGACGGTCCGGATTTCTCACCTGATGGAAAATATATTTATTATAATACCTTTGATTCCGGTAGTATGGAGGTATGGAGAATGACCTCAGAAGGAAAATTACACGCACAATTAACCAATGATGAGTTTTCAAACTGGTTTCCGCATCCAAATCCTAATGGTGAAAATTTCGTTTACATTTCTTATGAAGAGGATCAGGGGCAAAGTCACCCGGCATTGAAAAAAGTGAGCTTAAAATTATTTGATCTTAAGAATAATTCCGTTAGAACCTTGTGTAAATTTACGGGTGGTCAGGGATCAATTAATGTACCTTCATGGTCACCTGATGGTAAAAAATTTGCTTTTGTATCTTATGAATTAGAATAAAATGCATCAGAATTATATTTTTTATGTAGTTTTAGAAAATTAAAATAAATAAAATTTATGGATACAATCACTCAACAATTTCCAAATTTTGATCTTAGCGGAAAAGTAGCCATTATCACTGGTGCAGCCAGAGGGCTTGGTAAATCTTGTGCTTTGGCATTGGCACATTCAGGTGCAGATATCGCATTGGGTTTAAGAGATGTGAATACTGCGGAAGATTTGGAAAAGAAAATTTTAGCCATGGGCAGAAAAGTTATCCGTTTACAAATGGATGTTTCCAGTCTTGAACAAATAAATAATGCAGTAGAGATTGTAGTTAAAGAATTTGGAAAAATTGATATCTTGGTCAATAATGTTGGTGTAGCACCGGCTAATCCAGCTGAAAAAGTAACGGAAGAGGATTTTGATTATACCGTTAATTTAAATTTAAAGGGCACATTTTTTACTGCACAAGCAGTGGGTAAACAAATGATCAAACAAAGATCCGGGCGAATCATTAATATGAGCTCTCAAGCTGGTTTTATTGCACTGGAAGATGAATCGATTTATTGCATGACAAAAGCAGGGGTAAATCACCTAACTAAAAATCTTGCCTCTGAGTGGGCAAAATATAATATCAATATAAATGCAGTAGCACCTACTTTTATTGAGACTCCGGGTACTGAACCCTGGCTTAAGGATCAGGATTTCCGGAAAGGTGTATTGGATAGAATTCCTCTAGGGAGAATTGGCAAACCAATGGAAGTAGCAGGAGCTGTGGTTTTTCTTGCTTCAGATGCTGCTTCTCTTATTACCGGAGATATTATGTTGATTGATGGAGGATGGACAACGAGATAAATAATTATTAAATATGACAACAATGAAAAAATTGATATTACTTCTTTTAATATTACCTTACACTTTTACTTATGCTCAAAAAGTAATGACTCCCGAGCAACTGATCACATTAAACAGAGTTTCGGCAGTTGGTTTAACTGATGATCTGCAAAATGTGATCTACAATGTTTCAAAGGTAGATCTTAAGTCAAATAAAAAAAGTAAAAAAACCTTTGTTTTATCTTTAAATGGAGATAAAGCTAAAGAGATAAAAGATTATAAAGGTCTTATTACAAATCGATTTATTTCGCCTGATGGCAAGTATGAAATTAACACCAAAGATGTAAAGATGATCTCTGTTTCCGGCCAGGATCATTATAGTGATGTGCCGGAATCAAATGTTAAAATTTATGACAATTTAAATTACAGACATTGGGATACTTGGGAAGATGGTAAATTTAGTCATCTTTTTATCAAATCTGATAAAGATGAAATTGATTTGATGGAAGGAGAACCTTATGCCTGTCCGCAACAACCATTTGGAGGAGATGAAGATTATCTTTGGAGTCCGGACAGTAAAAAAGTGCTTTATGTTTCTAAGAAAAGTTATGGAAAAGAATATACTTTAAGTACAAATTCTGATATTTATGAATACAATATAGAGACAAACAAAACAACAAACCTCACTGAATACAATAAAGGTTATGATGTAGCACCTTCATTTTCTTCAAAAGGAGAATTGGCATGGTTGCAAATGGAAAGAGATGGTTATGAGGCAGATAAAAATGATATCATTGTTCGTAGAAATGGAAAAGACATCAATCTTACTAAAAATTGGGACGGAACCGTAAATGGTTTTAAATGGAGCAATAAAGGAGATAAAATATATTTTAATGCGCCGGTTTTGGGAACAGTCCACTTGTTTGAAATTGGAATTTCTGCATCAGCAAAGCCAAAACAAATTACTAAAGGACAATTTGATGTAAATAGAATTGTTGGGCATCATAAAAACACAATGGTTGTTTCGCGTAGAGACATGAATCATGCTCCTGAACTTTATACCGTTGATCTTAAAAATGGCTCAATGAAACAATTGACGCATGCAAATGATGCTATTTATAATGGTTTAAGTTTGGGAAAAATTGAAAAAAGAATAACAAAAGCAACCGATGGAAAAGACTTGCTTTCATGGGTAATTTATCCACCTAATTTTGATTCCAGTAAAAAATATCCAACTATATTGTATTGTCAGGGGGGTCCACAAGGTGCTTTGAGTCAGTTTTATTCTTATCGCTGGAATTTTCAGTTAATGGCTGCAAATGGTTATATAATTATTGCTCCTAATCGCAGAGGGATGCCGGGTTATGGAGTTGAATGGAATGAACAGATCAGTAAAGATTACGGTGGACAAAACATGAAAGATTACCTATCTGCAATTGACGATTTTTCTAAAGAAAGTTATGTGGATAAAGATAGAATAGGTGCCATAGGAGCGAGTTATGGGGGATATTCTGTGTTTTATTTAGCAGCTTTTCACGAAAATAGATTCAAAACATTTATTTCTCATGATGGAATTTTTAATGAAAAAAGTATGTATGGAACTACTGAAGAATTATTCTTTGTGAACTGGGATCTGGGTGGCCCTTATTGGGAAAAGGATAACAAAGCAGCACAAAAGAGTTTTACGCTTTTCAATCCGGTAGAACATGTAGAAAAATGGAATACACCTATATTGATCATTCAGGGAGGAAAAGATTATAGAGTTCCGATAGGGCAAGGATTAGAAGCGTTTCAAGCAGCACAATTACAAGGAATTAAAAGTAGATTATTGTATTTTCCTGAAGAAAATCACTGGGTTTTAGATTATCAAAATTCATTGGTTTGGCATAGGGAATTCAAGAAATGGCTCGATGAAACTTTAAAGGATTTGTAATGCTATAATAAAACTAGGATTTATAAACTTTTATTTCAAAAGAATGACGGAAAAAGAAAAGATGTTATCGGGACAATTATACAATCCTATGGATTCTATTCTTTCAAAGGAAAGGTATCTTGCCAGAATTAAATTTCAGCAAATTAACAAGATGCCGGATGATCAAATTAAAGAGCGTAACAAATTATTGAAAGAATTGATAGGCGTATTTGATAAAAACTTTTGGATTGAACCACCATTTTATTGTGATTATGGCTATAATATCAAATTAGGTAAAAATGTTTTTATGAATTTTAATTGCACTATTTTAGATGTTATGGAAGTGAAAATAGGTGATAATGTTCTTTTAGGTCCTAATGTACATATATACACAGCTACACATCCGCTTGATGTTAAAACAAGAAATTCATGGCTAGAATTTGCAAAACCTGTTGTAATTGGCAATGATGTTTGGATTGGTGGCGGAGCAATTATCAACCCGGGAGTTACTATTGGAAATGGTGTTGTTATTGGCTCCGGATCGGTTGTTACAAAAGATATTCCTGATAATGTTATGGTTGGAGGAAATCCTGCCAGAATTATTAAAAAGAACCCTCTTTTTTGATCAATGAGGATTTTGCTCTAAAATGGAAAGTATATCAATTTGATTAATCTATTTCTTTATCGATAATGATAAACTTCATTAAATGTAAAAAATAATACTCATTTTTATTTGTATTATGCACATATGTTCACTATCTTTAAGGTATTAACGGTAAAAATCAGTTATGCCTCGTCCAAAAAATAATAGAATTGTACACCAGCCTCCTTTTTTTACAGAGTTTAGACCGTTTGGCAGATCAGACAGATCCACAGAAAAAATTATCCTTAATTTGGATGAGTTTGAAGCGATACGTTTGGCTGACCTTGTAGGCATGTCACATGAGAAAGCTGCTGCAGAAATGGAAATATCCCGATCTACATTTAGTAGATTGATAGAAAAATCTAGAAAAAAAATGGCTGAGTTTATTTTTTATGGAAAGTCGCTTAGAATTTATGGAGGTAATATACATTTTAGAAGAAATATTATTCAATGCGCTGATTGTGGACATATGTATAGTATAAGTGTTAATGAGACAATGACCCAATGCCCGGAATGCTATTCAAAGAACTTATTGAATCTTGCCGGAGGTTTTGGACATGGGGAATGTTGTAGGGTGAAGTATTAAATAAGATAAAAAGGAAGTATAATATAAATAGATGTATCATGAGAAAAATAATGAATTTACTCGAAAATTTGAACTGGAAAGATGCTAAAGGTTATCCTAAAGGCACAAAAAGTAAAGTCTTGCGTGATGGTGAAAACGGTAAAACTGTTTTGTTAAAATTACCCAAAGGTTTCTATATGGGTTCACATTCTCACATAATTACTGAGCAACATTTTGTATTAGAAGGTGAATATATGAGTGATGGTGAAGTTTTTCCTGTTGGATCGTATCAGATTTTTCCGTCTGGAGATGAGCATGGACCTTTTAAATCAGAAAATGGCGCATTAGTTTTAATATTTTGGGATCCTTTTAAAAAGAATTAAGATATTTGTACTTTACAAATATTTAATCTAAAATTAATGAAAAAATTATTTGCAGTTCCGACAATTAACGGAAAATTATGTCAACATTTTGGTCATAGTGAACAATTTGCTGTAGTTGAGACAGAAGATCAAAAAATAGTAAATATTGAATTTTTCACCCCTCCTGTTCATCAGCCGGGAACTTATCCACGGTTTTTAGCTGAAAAAGGGGTCAGTACGATTATTTCAGGAGGTATGGGTGGAAAAGCAAAGGATATTTTTACCCAAAATAATATCGAAGTTTTTATGGGAATTGATTCTGATAAACCCGAAGTGCTTGTGGAAAAATATTTAGCTGATCAACTACAGGATGGTGATAATTTATGTGACCATTAAATACTTTTTATTAAATAATTAGAAATAAAGATAATATACTTTGAATAGTTGTATTATCTTTATTTTGTATTAAATGAGTCCTTTGTAAAAGTTTCTAAATTTTAAACCTTAATTCTATGAAAGTATTACTGATCTATTGCAAAATATTTGCTTATACGCCAACTTTAAAAACATTGGAAATGGCGGAAGTAAATAATGCTCCTGCCTCATTTGAGAATGTGCAAACAGCCTTTGTTCAGGTTGAAGAAAATGATATTGAAAGAGAGGCTGAAGTTTCTAAAAAACTATTAAAGAATATTAAATGGGTTTGTGGCAAAAACAATTCAAAAAAAGTAGTTTTGCATTCATTTGCACATTTGTCTGAAAGTAAAGCGGATCCTGATACAACTCAAAGAATTTTTAATAGTGTTGAAGAAAGATTAAAAAATGTTGGATATGAAGTTGCTCAAACTCCCTTTGGGTATTTTTTAGATCTGCAAGTAGATGCACCCGGATTTTCATTAGCCAGAGTTTTTAAATCTTTTTAAACAAAAAGAAATATATTTACATTAAAATTAATATTATGAAATTTAGCTTAACAACCAGGTATTTAAGTATTTTTATTTTAATATTTTTTTCCTACAAAACAATTGGTCAAATTAATAAAGAGACTAATATTCCTTCAGTTTACACCAATATTCATCAAGATGAACAAGGTAAGTATTATATAGAAAAAGACAGTATAAGGTATTATGAGAGAGATCATAAAGCTGATTATACTTTAACTAATTTAAAAGGTAGTCCGGCAGGTACTGCCAAAGGAATAAAATTTGATTTTGGCATTCCAGATTTTAGTGGTTTTTTATATTATGGATTTATACCATATGGTGATTCTAAACATCCAATGCCAGTTTATTTCAGGCAATTATCAACAATTAGTAAGAGTAAGACCAATATTAATATAAGATCAATGCGAGGAACATTTGATATGATTGGATGGGAGAAGAGCGGAATGGGAACACTTGGTTATCGGGTACTCAATGAAAAGGGTGATATTTTATATGATGGAAAAGTTTCTTTTTTATTTAAAGATGGCGTTTTTGAAGTAGATAACACTATTATTGAAGGTCCGTTTATAAATTTACTAACTGCTGATGGAGCCACAATTTCTTTTGAAACAAATATGCCTGCTATTGCTAAAGTTACTATTGATGGGAAAGATCATACTTCCAAAAATGGCACACATCACGAAATAAAAATCATGGGATTATCAGCAGATAAAGAGTATAATTACACAGTAAATGTTGGTAATAATACTCAGGAATTTAGTTTTAGAACAGCACATAATCCGGGTGATCGAAAACCATTTTTATTTGCTTATGCAAGTGATTCCAGAAATGGTAAAGGAGGGGGAGAAAGAAATATTCATGGAGTAAATTCTTATATCATGAAAAAGATCATGGCATTGGCAAAATATAAAAATATAAGTTTTATGCAATTTTCCGGAGATCTGATCAATGGATATTTAACTGATAAAGATCAAATGAATTTGCAATATGCCAATTGGAAAAGAGCAATTGAACCTTTTACACATTATTTCCCTGTGTATATAAGCATGGGAAATCATGAAGCTTTAAGTAAGATCTTTGAAGGTAAAGAAAATAATTTCAGGGCTTATGTTGATAGATTTCCTTTTGAAACTGAGTCGGCTGAAGTTGTTTTTGCAAATAATTTTGTAAATCCAAAAAACGGACCTTCAAGTGAGGATGGTGCAAAATATGATCCTGATCCAAATAAAATTGATTTTCCTTCATATGATGAGAACGTTTTTTATTATACCTATGATAACGTTGCTGTAGTTGTGATGAATTCAAATTATTTTTATGCACCCTCAACTAGATTAATTCCTTTTACAAGTGGTGGTTTACACGCTTATATAATGGACAATCAGCTTGAATGGGTTAAAGAAACGATCTATAAACTTGAAAAAGATAACAATATCGATCATGTTTTTATTACTGAACATACTCCGTTTTTTCCCAATGGAGGTCATGTTGGTGATGATATGTGGTATAGTGGGAGAAATGAACCCAGAACATGGGTTGCAGGAAAACCACTTGATAAAGGAATTATTGAAAGAAGAGACCAGTTGTTAGATCTTTTTGTAAATAAAAGCACTAAGGTAATTGCTATTTTAACCGGAGATGAACACAACTATTGCAGAACTGAAATTGGACCAGATACCAATATCTACCCTGAAAATTACATATCGGAAAAGATCAAATTAAGCAGAACTATTTATCAAATCAATAATGGAGCTGCAGGGGCTCCTTATTACGCTCAGGATCAAACTCCCTGGACGGATAAAGTAACAGGCTTTTCTACACAAAATGCTTTGGTATTATTTCAGGTTGATGGTAAAGAAATTGAGGTTGAAGTGGTTAATCCTGATACTTTAGAGAAATTTGATGCATATAAACTGAGATAACTTTAACTAATTAAATGGAAATTGGAACAATAAATAAACTTAAAGTAGTTAGGAAAACAGAGTATGGCTACGAACTTCAGGATGAAGAAAAGAATGAAGTATTTTTATCAAGATCATTAGTGAATGACGAATTAAATATTGATGATGATAAAGAGGTTTTTATTTATAAAGATGCCAAAGATCGTATTGTAGCAACTACGTTAAAACCAAATATTCAATTAGGAGAATTTGCCTATTTAAAGGTTAGAGAGATTAGTAAACACGGAACTTTTATGGACTGGGGTTTGCCAAAGGATCTGATGATTCCTTATGATGAGCAAAAAGAAAGGATGAAGGAAGAAAATTGGTATATTATATATATGCTAAAAGATGAAAAAAATAATAGATTGTTTGGATCAAATAAAGTTAGTAAGTACTTAATAAATAATGATATAGATGTAAAACAAGGAGATGAAGTAGATCTTTTATTGTATAAAATGAATGACCTTGGAATGAGTACGATCGTGAATAATAAATATAATGGATTGATCTTTACATCTGATATTCACAAGAATTTATATCCTGGAGACAAGATAAAAGGATATGTAAAACAAGTAAGAGAAGACGGAAAAATTGATATTGTTTTAGAGCCTATTGGGTATAAAAAAAGTATTGATAAAAATTCTGAAATTATTCTAACAGCATTGAAGCAGAATGAAGGATTTTTAGAATTGACAGATAAAAGTACTCCGGAAGATATTAAACATCAATTAGGATTGAGCAAAAAAGCTTTTAAAAGAAGCCTGGGAAATTTATACAAACAAAAGATCGTTGAGATTTATAATGACGGAATTAAATTACTGTAGTCAATAAACCTAATTTTTGATGTTATAAACAGATAGAATGGAAACACTCAGAAAATTTTTGGAATTTGAATTAATTCATGTTAATGAATATACTTTAACCGTTTTATCAATAGTGAGTATAATTGCAATATATTTTATCACTAAATTTATTTTATGGTTGATTAAAAAGGCATTTAATCGAGATAAATCTAATAAATTAGATGAAGGTACGGCTTATGCTTTGTATCAAATTATTAAATATATAATTTGGATTATTGCAATATCTTTAATGTTAGAAACCATTGGTATTAAAGTTACTTTATTGATAGCAGGTTCTGCAGCATTGTTGGTTGGTGTTGGGCTTGGTTTACAACAAACATTTAATGATATTATTTCGGGTTTAATTTTACTTTTCGAGCATTCGGTTAAGGTTGGGGATGTATTAGATGTTGATGGTGATATTATTATTATTCAGGAAATTGGTCTTCGTACATCTAAAGGATTGAATAGGCGGGATATCGTTGTTTTAATTCCCAATTCATTAATTACAACTAATAAAGTGATAAATTGGAGTAATCAATCTAAAACAACCCTATTTAAAATTAAAGTTGGCGTAGCTTATGGAAGTGATGTTGATTTGGTTATCAAAATTCTTAAAGAAAGTGTAATGGAACACCCTTTAGTAGATAATAAAAAACAAGCAGAAAGTCGTTTTATTGATTTTGGAAATTCATCGTTAGATTTTGAGCTTCTTTTTTTTAGCGATAATATTTTTAGAATTGAAAGAGTAAAAAGCGATATTAGAAGAATTATTAATAAAAAATTCATAGAAAATAATATTAACATACCGTTTCCTCAAATGGATCTACACTTTAGGTCTGATATGAAAACTATCATTAAGAAAGAAAGTTAAAATTTTGTTTCCTGTATTGATTGGAATTATTTTATTTCAGTTTACTTTTCCATTAAAACCTTTTTTATAATATTAGTGCCGGTCATAGCCGAAACAGTTAAAACTCCTGAAAATAAGGCACCTCCAACACCACAACTAACAATATCTTGTCCGGTAAGATAAAAGTTCTTTATTGGTGTTCTTGGCCTTAAGAACTTTTGTTTGAAGCGTTTTGGACTATGATCAATTCCGTAGATTTCACCTTTATCATAATTCACAAAATTTTGAGTAGAAAGTGGTGTTGATAATTCGTAATAATCAATTTTTCCTTTTACATGAGGTAATTGTTTATAAAGTTCATTGAGTAATCGTTGTGAGATATCTTCTTTTAAAGCTTTATAATCAGCACCTCTTTTCATCCATTTTGTTTCTTTCCATTTTTTAAACATATCGTATGGTGCCAAAGTAATGATATCAATTGTACTTCGTCCCGGATATCTGTTTTGCCAGTCGGGATCTTTTGCTGATGGAAATGAGATGAATATTAAAGGAAAAGGTTTATTGATATCATCTAAATATCTTTCCACGCAAGTGTCGTGATCACAATCATCAGGATAGATCCAATAATTACTTTTTGGGAGTTGAAGCTCTTCTGTAGTTCCTTTTAACCCGATATACAAACCAACATGTGAGATGGAATGGTCTACTTTTTGTAATTGAGCTTTCAAATTAAATTTAGCAATAGTCTCTTGGGGTAGAAGTTTATTAAAAGTATGCATAACACCGGTACCACTAACAATTTTTTTTGCATAAATTTTTTTGCCATCTGTCATTTTCACACCAATGGCAGTATTGTTTTCAATAATGACCTTATCAACTTCTGCATTGATAAGGATCGTACCACCTGATTTAGCAATTATTGGCTCTATTGTCTTTACAATTTGTGATGATCCTCCTACCGGAAAACTACCACCGTTAAAATAATGGCTAACCAGAAGCGCATGCATTAAAAAACTACTTTTTTTAGGGGGTAATCCGAAGTCGCCGTATTGACCTGTTAAAACTTTGATCAACTCTTCATTTTTAGTGATGGTGCGCAATACTTCATAGGTAGTTTTATCAGAATACTTATAAAGAGGATTTCTAAGAAAACCACCAATTAAATTACTCGCTATTGGTGGTATCACTTTATCAATTTGAAATTTTCTTATTGTTTTAGATGCAGCATAAATGGTGTCGATATATTTATCAATTGCTTCTTTTTCATCAGGAAAATAAGATATCATTTTTACTTTAAAATTTTTGACACCTTTAACAAAGTCATAAGATCTATTACCAATAATAATTTTATCATAAACTTCTCCCAAATCTTCCCAATGTAGTTGCTTATCAGTAATATAATCAAAAAGTTGTTTCAACATGCTTTTAGGATTTTGCATTTGACCGATATAATGTATACCAACATCCCATTCGTAATCTTTACGTTTAAAAATATGTGTAAACCCCCCAGGAGTATAATGTCGCTCTAAAACAAGCACTTTTTGTCCTTCTTTTGCTAAAAAAGCAGCTGTTGTTAATCCACCCATACCTGATCCGATGATAATGGTATCATAGTTTTTTTGTAACTGAGGATTTTGTTTATAAGATTGTATCATGATATTTAATATTCAAAAACTACAAATTACAAAAAAATGCCTGAAATTATGATATCTATAGATGTTTTTGTGTGTTTAGTTCCTGTTTTTATAGTAAAATCCTTTACTTTTATTTTTCATTCAAATACTTAGAAAGATCATGGGAAACAAAATAATTATTTTTTTATTTTTTATATTATTCAGTATGCATTTTTATGCTCAAAAAGAAGAAAACATTACGCTAACTACCAAAGCAGGAAATATTGAAGGCACACTTTTGTTTCCTGAAAAGGAGAATAATATACCTGTAGCTTTGATCATTGCAGGTTCAGGACCAACTGACAGGGATGGTAATAATCCCTATATGAAAAACAATTCATTAAAATTGATAGCAGAAGGTCTATCAGAAAATGGTATTGCAACTTTACGATATGATAAACGAGGGATTGCTAAGAGTAAAGATGCCGGTTTACAAGAAAGCGATTTGCGTTTTGAAAATTATATTGATGATGCCAAACATTGGGTAGAATTATTAAAAAAAGATAAGAGGTTTAATCAAGTAGTGGTTATCGGACATAGTGAAGGATCATTAATCGGGATGATAGCTTCGCAGCGAGCCAATGTTGATAAATATATTTCAATTGCAGGGGTTGGGAGACCGGCAGCAGATATTTTAAGAACTCAATTAGCGGGTCAGCCTCCGGTTGTTTTAGAAGCTGCGCTTCCAATTATTGATAAATTAGAAAAAGGAGATACGATAGCAGAGGTTCCTCAAATGTTAAATACTTTATTTAGACCAAGTGTACAACCATATATAATTTCATGGTTTAAATACAACCCGCAAATAGAAATTGCAAAATTGAAAATACCGATTTTGATCATTCAGGGTACTACAGATATTCAGGTAACGGTTAGTGAAGCAGAATTATTGAAGAAAGCAAATCCTAAAGCAAAATTAGAAATAATTGAAGGTATGAATCATATTTTAAAGGAAGTTGAAATGGACAGACAAAAAAATATCCAAACTTATAGTCAGCCTGATCTCCCGTTAAAAGAAGGGTTAATAGAGCTAATTTTTGAGTTTATTAATCTTATTTAAAACTATCTGAAGTTTTGATGGCAATAGATTGATCCTATTTAAAATAATTCATTAATTTTATTACAAATAAATGCCATGGTATGAAAAGACAAATGTTATTTATTTTTCTTTCACTTCAAGTGATTTTTGCTAATTTATCTTATTCCCAAAACAATGTTGGTGAAAAAAATTTAGCAGAAATAACTCCCCTTTTTCAAAACCAGCTTCCACTTTCAATTCAATTAAAATTCTCTATCAAAAACATAAAAAAGAACACTAATGACAGTACATATATTGAATCAACACTATTTTACAAAAACGAAACTGTAGAATGGGATTCCATAAAGATTAAACTTAGGGCTCGAGGAAGTTATCGACGAGAAAACTGTTATTTTGTTCCCCTAAAATTGAAATTAAAGAAATCGATAACAAAAGGAACTTTATTTGAAGGAAACAAAAAATTAAAAATTGTTCTTCCATGTTTGATAGAGAAATACAACGATGATTACGTGGTAAAGGAATATATGGCCTATAAATTATACGAAATTATTTCACCTTATCATTTTAAAACACGATTAGCAAATATTGATCTTATTGAAGAAAAGGGTAAGCGGAAAAGGAAGCATGAGTTAAAAGGAATCTTAATTGAAGATATTGATAAGGTTGCCGAACGTTTTAATGGTAAGGAGTTTGATAAAACGATTCATCCCATGAATCTGGATACTATTACAGCTATACAAATTTCATTTTTTCAATATTTAATTGGAAACACTGATTTTTCATTAAAATACCAACATAATGAAAAGTTATTATTTATCGACAAAAAATTTATTAGTATTCCATATGATTTTGACATGTCAGGTCTTGTAAATTCAAGTTATGCAGTTGTTTCAAATATTCAAAATATACCACTAACAATCACTGAGGTTACACAACGATTATATAAAGGCTATAAAAGAGATGAGTTACTTTTACAAGAAGTGAGAGATGAATATATTAGTCACAAAACTCAAATATTTATTTCAATTGATAATTTAAAAGAATTCTTCAATGATCCAAATCAATTCTTTGAGGCTAAAAAATTTATAGTTGAGTTTTATAAGATTCTAGAAAATGATAAAAAATTTGAAAAGTATTTTATTAGTCGTGCAAGAACCAAATAATCGAATTCAGATTATTATGTGCCAAATCCCTGATAAATAGGGAGATCAGTTATGTATTTGAGAAGGTGTATGTTTTATCATTCCATTTTAGGTTTAAGTCTTTCTAAATTTACCAGTTATGAAATAGGTTGATCTTTTTTCATTATCTTAGTCAAGATAATACCATTAAACAAAAAGGTTCAATATTAATAAATAAAAATGAAAAAATTAGTTGCAGAATTTATTGGCACTCTTTGGTTAGTATTAGGCGGTTGTGGAAGTGCGGTTTTAGTAGCATCATTTCCCGATTTGGGAGTTGGTTTTGCATTTATTTTTGGTTTAACTGTTTTGACTATGGTTTATGCGTTAGGACATATTTCCGGTGCACATTTTAATCCTGCAGTTATGGTTGTTTTGGGTAGCTCCAATTTTAGCCGGTTTGATTTATAAATATTTATCACCTGAAGATAATATTTAATATCTATTTTCACCCTGCAAGGTTTTTTAAAACTTTGTAAGTCTGAATTATTTTGGGTTAATTATTTTTTTAAGCTACGTCATTTAAATAAAAACTAATATATCTTTGTGTTTATAAAAATCAGTAAAGTATTTTATGAATTATTTTAAAAAATTCTTCATTTTTTTTTCTTTAATTTTTTTCTTTTTTTCTTGCGCAAAAGATGAACAATCAAAATTAACCATTGCAACTGCGGCCAATATGCAGTTTGCTATAAAAGAGATTGTACAATCCTTTGAGAAAGAAACTGGAATTGCCTGTGAAATGGTTATCAGTTCTTCAGGAAAATTAACTGCACAAATCAAAGAAGGAGCGCCCTATGATATTTTTGTTTCTGCAAATATGAAATATCCAAACAAATTGTATAAATCGGGTTTTACCTTAAAGCAACCTGATATTTATGCTTTTGGAAAATTGGTTATGTGGTCAATGAGGAAGGATATTAAACTTTCATTTGAGGTCTTAGAAGATAAGCACATAAAACATATTGCTATGGCAAATCCCAAAACGGCACCTTATGGTTTTTCTGCAAAGGAAGTTTTGATCAATAGAGGTATTTATCGAAAAATTGAAAAAAAATTGGTTTTTGGAGAGAGTGTGTTGCAAACCAATCAGTTTATTGCTTCGGGAGTTGCAGAGATTGGTTTTACAGCAAAATCAGTTGTATTGTCACCCAAAATTAAAGAGAATGATAATTGGATAGAGATTGACCCGAATCTATATTCGCCAATTGCGCAAGGAATAGTGATCCTAATCAATAGACAAGAGCAAGAACAAAAAGCAAAAGAGTTTAATGATTTTCTACTTTCTTCAAAAGGTAAAGAAATATTAAATAATTTTGGTTATTCAGTAAAAGATTAAATGAATATAATTAAAGGTAAAATTGTGTCGGTTAATGTGAATGGAGAATTGTCTTTGGTAAAATTAAAAGCCGGAGATATTAAGCTTACAACAATTGTAATTGATACACCTCAAACATCGTCGTATTTAAAACCAAACAATTCCGTTAAGGTTATTTTTAAAGAAAATGAAGTAATCATTGCTAATGCGATTGATTTCTCGATCAGTTTACAAAATAAATTTTATGGCGAAATAATTTTTATTGAATCCGATAAATTACTGAGTAAACTGATCATAAAAACGCCGGTTGGAAATATTACCTCGATCATCACAACAAATGCTGTGAATCAATTAGATTTGCAGGTAGGAAAAATGGTTACTGCAATGATAAAAACCAATGAATTAATGCTTTCGGAATAATGGATTGGTCTCCTTTAATCTTAACATTTAAATTAGCACTTATCACGACATTATTGTTGCTGGTAATATCAATTCCTTTAGCTTATTGGCTGGCATATACCAAATTAAGGGTAAAACCTATTATAGAAACATTGGTAAGTATGCCTCTGGTTTTACCGCCCACGGTCTTAGGTTTTTATATGTTAATTGCTTTTAGTCCGTCAAATGCTTTTGGTAATTGGTTAGACGAGTGGTTTGGTTTGCGTTTTGTTTTCTCATTTGAAGGGTTGGTATTGGCATCAATAATTTACAGCTTACCTTTTATGGTACACCCTATTCAATCAGGTTTCAATAACTTGTCCACATCTCTTAAAGATGCTGCTTATGTAATGGGAAAATCTAAATTCACAACACTTTTTAAGGTTTTATTACCCAATATTCGTCCGTCATTATTAACGGGAATTATTTTGGCGTTTGCGCATACCATTGGTGAATTTGGTGTGGTTTTAATGATTGGAGGAAATATTTCAGGAAAAACAAAAGTAGCTTCTATTGCCATTTATGATGAGGTGGAAACTTTAAATTATGATGTAGCCAATATGTACTCTCTCATTTTATTTGGGATTACTTTTATGATCTTATTATTTGTTTATTTGGTTAATGGGGGGTATTTAAAAAGATTTTGGCAATGATTTCAGTAGTCTTACAAAAAAAGTTAAAATCTGCGACTGGGGACATGCTATTGGATGTTGCATTTGAGATTCAAAAGGGTAAGTTAGTAACCTTATACGGAAAATCAGGAGCGGGAAAAACAACAATTTTCAGAATTTTAGCAGGTTTACTGAATCCAGATCAGGGAAAGATTACAGTAAATAAAACCCTTTGGTTGGATACTGAAAAAAAAATAAATGTCCCACCTCAAAAAAGGAAAATTGGTTTTGTATTTCAGGAATATGCTTTGTTTCCCAATATGACAGTTTTGGAAAATTTAAAATTTGCTCTTGGAAAAAATAATGATGACAGTTTTGTTAAAGAACTTATTGAAATAGTCAAACTAGGTGACTAGCAATTTCGTAAACCTGACACACTTTCGGGGGGGCAAAAACAGCGGGTGGCTTTAGCAAGAGCACTGGTGCAAAAACCGGAAATATTAATGTTAGATGAACCATTATCTGCATTAGACTTTGAAATTCGCAATAAATTGCAACAGTATATTTTACAGGTACATAGAGAGTTTGATCTTACTACAATATTGATCAGTCATGATATTTCTGAAATTATCAAAATGTCTGATTATCTGATCGAGTTGGATCAAGGAAAAATCATCAAACAGGGCTTGCCAACTAAGGTTTTAATGCATAACAAAGTAAGCGGAAAATTTCAACTTCACGGTGAGATTCTAGCAATGGTGAATCAAGATTTCATATTTATCATTACGGTTTTGATAGGTAAAGAAATTATTAAAGTTGTAGCTGATGCAGACGAATCTAAAAAGTTAAATATTGGAGATAAGGTTATAATCGCTTCAAAAGCTTTTAATCCAATTATTTATAAAATTGATTAAACTTTTTTTTGAATTCTTAAAACTTGTTAGAAATCATTTTTTAATAAAAATGGAATGTTAAATATCTTTTTTATTTTTTATTTAATTATTACCTTGTGGTTGTAAAAAAATCAAATAAATCGCTCAATAACTTCTATAAAAACATGAAAACTAAATTTAACAAAAACAGTAAAAAATATATTTCTGTTGCAATATTTTGGTTTATTGTAATAGGATATTTTAACATAGTTCAAACAACTACAGCCCAGCAAATTGATACTTCTGAATACATACAATTTAGTGGAATTGTAAAAAATAGTAAAACAAAAAAAACATTAGAGTTTGCAAATATTTCAGTTAGTGAAACTAATATCTCTACAATATCAAATTCTGATGGTGAGTTTTTATTGAAAGTTCCTAAAAGTGCAATGGATAAAAGTGTTACAATATCATATTTGGGTTACTATAACAAAGTAATTCCGTTGGCTGAATTTTCTTCTAAAAAGAATGTAATTATGCTTGAAGAATCTATTGAAAAGCTTTCTGAAGTTAGTGTAACAGCTAAAGATCCAAAGTTTTTAATAAACAAAGTTATTGATAATATGCGAAATAATTATTTTGAAGATCCAGTTTTAATGACTGCTTTTTATCGTGAATCAATTAAAAAGAGAAAGAAATATGCTTCTTTATCAGAAGCAGTTGTTGAGATATACAAACAACCATATAAATCTGTATCAAATGATTATATAAAATTGAATCAGACAAGAAAAAGTTCGGATTACAGGAGACTCGATACACTTTTGATCAAACTACAGGGTGGACCTTATAATGCATTGAATTTTGATATCATTAAAAACAAAAAAATTATTTTTAATGAAGATATTTTTAACAATTATAAGTTTACATTTGATAAGACCTTAATTGTTAACAACCGACCAACTTATGTGTTGAATTTCAGACAATATACAGGAATTCCTTATCCTTTATTTTATGGAAAATTATATATTGACGCTCAATCTTATGCTTTGAGTAAAGCTGTAATCAGTTTAAATCTGGATGCCAAGGAAAGTGCAAGCAAATATTTTGTTAAGAAAAAGCCATATAGGGCTAAAGTAGAACCAACTGTAGCCAATTACCAGGTCGATTTTCGTGAAAAAGATGGAAAATGGTATTATGGCTATAGTCGGGTTGAATTAGCATTTAAAATTGATTGGGATAAAAAATTATTTAACTCTATGTATTATATAACCATTGAAATGGCTGTAACTGATTGGAAGGTAAATACAGAGAATATTAAATTGAAGAATAAAGAAAGATTAAGAACAAATGTTATTTTAGCTGATGAAGCTTCCGGTTTTTCTGATCCTGAATTTTGGGGAGATTACAATGTAATTGAACCTGAGAAATCAATTGAAAATGCTATCAAAAAAATTCAACGTCAGTTAGAAAAAAGCAAATAATTTTGTTATAATTGCATATAATTAAAAGAACTCTTTTCAAGGGTTCTTTTTATATTCTCCTCAAGTAATTTTCACGGTTTAATTGTTATTATTATTTCTCAATATTGAAAAGACTTTTTAAAATAGTATGGAAACTATTTGTGCTCCTGATTATCTTGTTAGGATTGCTTTTTGCAGCAATTTACTATGATGTTTTTGGACATCTGTACTCCGTTAATGAGTTAAAGAATTTTAAAAATGAAACTGCTTCTTTGGTTTTAGCAGAAGAGGGAGAGATCATTGGTAAATTTTTTGCAGAAAACCGGACAAATATCTTTTATGATCAGTTACCTAAACACTTGATAAATGATTTGATTGCAACCGAAGATGCTCGATATTTTGAACATGAAGGTGTTGATTCTCGCAGTTTAATAAGAGTGTTATTCAAAACAATTCTATTGCAGAAAAAAAGCTCAGGTGGTGGAAGCACTATTACACAACAACTGGCAAAAAACATGTTTGGACGCAGTAAATTTGGCCCGTTAAGTATGCCAATTAATAAAATAAAAGAAATAATATTAGCCAATCGGCTGGAGCGTATTTACAGCAAAAATGATATTTTAACCCTATATCTAAATACTGTTCCTTTTGGAGAAAATGTTAAGGGAATTGAAGCTGCCTCAAGACGTTTTTTTAATAAAAGCACCAAAGATCTTGAGATTGAAGAAGCTGCGGTTTTAGTGGGATTGTTAAAAGCAAATACTTATTATAATCCGAGATTATATCCTGATCACGCTCTACGAAGAAGAAATATTGTTTTGGATCAGATGGAAAAATACAATTATTTGAGTGAGCATATCGCTGATTCTATCAAAAAAATACCTTTAAAACTTGATTATGCCAATTTAGAATCTGAAGGTCCTGCAAACTATTTTTTGGTACAGGTTAAAAAAGAATTGAAAGAAATATTAAGAGCAATTAATAAAAGATCTGATACAATTTATGATGTTCGCAAAAGCGGTTTAATAATTACTACATCTTTAAATCTTACTATGCAAAACTATGCTTTAATAGCTTATAAAAGTCATTTAAATAAAATGCAAAAGCGATTAAGGATTCAGTATAAAAGTGGTATTTATAAAAAAGAATTGCAACAATTGGTGGATAGTAAGCTTAAAAAACTAAAATTAACAAATGAAGCAGACATCAAAAAAAACCGTGAATTATTTTCCTGGGATGGTATCCATACTGATTCAATATCGATAAGAGATAGTATCAAACATGAGCTAACAATGTTACATGCAGGGTTTTTAGCGATTGATCCAAAAACCGGAGGTGTTAAAATATGGGTGGGAGGAATTGATTTTCGTACGCAGCCCTACGATCAGATCTTTGCACAGCGTCAGGTAGCATCTACTTTTAAACCCATTTTGTACGCCACAGCTTTTGAAAATGGCGTAATGCCTTGTCAGTATTTAGAAAATGACTCAATAGTATTAACTGATTTTGATAACTGGACACCTCAAAATTACAATAAATCAACAGGAGGTAAGTATTCGGTTGCTGCAGCTTTAGCCAAATCAATGAATATTCCAACGGTAAATCTATTTCTACAAACGCCCTTTAAAGACCTTGAAAACATCTGGAAGAACTTAGGTTTTAGTCAGGAATTAGTAAATAAACCATCAATAGCTTTGGGAACTGCTAGTGCCAGTATTTATGAATTGGCAATAGCTTACGCTACTTTTGCAAATGGTGGTAAAAGTATCACACCACAGTTGATAACTTCAATTAAAACAGCAAATGGTAAAGTATTATATCAAAATGAATATGTTCAGCCTGAAAATGAAGTTTTAAATAAACGAACCACACAATTCATGAATGCTGTTTTACAAAAAGCAATCATAGAAGGAACCGGAAAATCAATGCATAATATTTACGGAGTTACTTTACCTTTGGCAGGCAAAACAGGTACTTCTCAAGATTATGCTGATGCATGGTTTACAGCCTATAATCCAAAATTATTATTAGTGACCAGGGTTGGAGCCTCTTTGCCAAGTGTTCATTTTAGTTCGGGTGCAAATGGATCAGGCAGTACTCTGGCTTTACCATTGGTTGCTAAAACGCTACATAAAGTTCAAAAAAACTCAAAACTAAAAAGAAAATATTCAAAAGCATTTCCAATCTTACCCGATGACCTTACAGATGCCTTATTTTGTGAAGATTATAAAGAAGATTCTAATCTTGAAAAGTTCTTTGAAGGTATTTTTAGAAAGAGCGAGACAACCGTTGAAAAAGCTTCAAAAAAGGCTTCACGGAAAGCAAAAAAGAAAAATAAAGGATCATTTTTTAAAAGGATATTTGGTAAAAAAGATAATGATTAAAAAGTAAATAGTTAACTTTGTTATACTTATTATACAAATAATTCAAAAATGAATATCTTAAGATCTTTTATATTTATCTTAATTTCCTTAATAACTTCTTGTCAAAAAGAAGAAAATAATGAAAATCATCCTCAAGATAATGAAAAGATAACAATATCAGAAATTACAGATTTAAACTCATCTTTAAATGAAACATCTGGACTAATCAATTTTAACAGTAGGTTAATTACTCATAATGACAGTGGTGGCAAACCAGAATTATATGAAATTGATCAAAATAATGGAAGTATAGTGAGGACTGTCAAAATTAAAAATATTGAGAATATTGATATGGAAGATATCTCTCAAGATGACCATTTTATTTATTTAGGAGATTTTGGTAATAATTCAAATAAAAGAAAAGATCAGGTAATTTATATAATTGAAAAGAATGATTATTTACAATCTGATCAATTAGAAGCGAAACAAATAACATTTCAATACAATGAACAAATAGATTTTACTCCTTCTGATAATAAAACTAATTTTGATGCCGAAGCTTTAGTAAGTATTGGTGATTATTTATATCTATTCACTAAGAATTGGGGAGATGAGAAAACAAGTGTATATCAAATACCAAAACTTGCAGGAAATTATATGATTAAAAGGGTTGATACTTATGATATTCAAGGTTTAATAACAGGTGCCACTTATGATAAAAACACAAAAACAATTGTTCTTACAGGGTATAAAAATTTTAATTTTTTTATAGTTATAATTACTGAATTTCCTTTAAACAATCCACTTGGAGGAAAAATTAATAAATTTTTTATTAATCTATCAGGTTCAATTCAAGTTGAAGGGATTACTACAAATCATAATGGGACTTATTCATTAAGTGCTGAAAGTTCATTAGGTTTCCCTGCAGTATTATATAAAATGAGTTTAAATTGATGAATCTTTGATTAACTGATAAGAATAATTCTTTTTAGTGATGAGTGTCATTGTTTGTTAAATTTTAAAGTTATAAAATTCGAGATTAAAAAATTACCAAAGATTCAATGAACTCATTGAGTTCAATAAATAAAATCATTGATGATCTGTTTTAGTAGTTTAGTTATTAAACATATTTGAAATTAATGCCATTCCTCCAAAAATGAAGATAAAAACAAAAAATAAAGCAATAAATATAACCATAATTAAAAGGCCTGCTTTTGCCCAATTTTTTTTATGGATGTTTGTGTCATCGCTAAAAGCCCAGATCAATAGCATGATAAGACCAACTATTGGTAGGCCGGAGATAAAAATTGTTAAAGCCCATTCTTGTACGCTAAGGGTTTTTAATTTTTGAGTTTGTAATTCTTCCATGTTTTTTAAATTTAAATTTCATTAATAAGGGTAAATGATCAGAGGCTTGATT